>JAZBNU010000293.1:0-9094 GCA_036350815.1 Desulfopila sp. | reverse complement strand
TGAGCTGCAGCAGTATGAAGAGGACGGCGTGATTGTTCTTGCCTGCGGTACATGCCTGGAACATTTTCAGCTGACGGCGGAAAAAAAGGTCGGCAGTACAACCAATATGCTTGATATCATCATGGCACAGCAGCTGGCCGACAAGGTTGTCACTATCGGATAAAATACCATTCCGGCTGACTGTGCATGGAAATATCGCCTGTTAAACCCAGGTATTTCTTTGCTGATCAGGAAACTCGGACGCGGAGCGATGCGGGGCTGGGTGCCGAGAAATCTTCGAAGAGAAGAGAGTACATCGGGAGGGGCCCAGACTCCTCAGACAGGCTATTCTCGAAGGTCATCCTGGTAGCCCAGCTGGGTAATCGGCATGAGAGCACCATCAAGTATGACACGCACTCTTCTGGTAAGATCTTCGCGGCTGAATGGCTTCTGCAGAAACTCCTGTTCCTTGAGGTCCAGTGCTTTGATCGTTCCGCTGGAGGCGGGATAGCCGCTTATGGCAAGTACCTTCACCTCGGAATTTATGGACTGCAGGCTTTTCAGGAACTCTGCTCCTCCCATTTCCGGCAGTCCCACATCCATAACAACAAGATCAACTCTCTGTTCCCGGTAGCAGTCCAGACCGTCCTCACAATTTTTTGCCGTTAAGACAGTGTAGCCGCAGCTTTCGAGAAAATGTTTGCCAATCAGCCTTATGCTCTCTTCATCTTCAACAAAAAGGATAACCTCTCCGCCTTCGGCATTGCCAAGAAAGCACTTTTCCTCTGTAGCTGTTTTTTCTTTGTAATCACTATGAACGGTGGGGAGATAGATATGAAAAGTAGTTCCAGCGTCGGGTATGCTCATGCAGTCAATGTATCCACCATGGCTTTTGACTATGGTGGATACAATTGAGAGGCCGAGGCCGGAACCTTCATCTTTCTGCTTCGTTGTGAAGAATGGTTCAAAAATCTTTTCGACAATTTCTTCGCTCATGCCAATACCGGTATCCGCAACACTGATGTGCACGTATGAACCGGAAGTGATACCAAGCTGGATATGCAGCGGGCTGGTTGTGGTTACGTCAATATTTTCTGTTGTTATGACTAATTTTCCGCCATGCGGCATGGCATCCATGGCATTTATACACAGATTCATGACAATCTGCTCGCACTGGCCGACATCACCTCTGATAAAGGCGATCCCGGAATCCAGACTGTGTTCTATTTTTATGTTGCGCGGCATGGTGCGCAAAAGCAGAGACTCAACTTCCTCAACTATTGTATTGACGTTCAGCTCAACCGAACGGTGGGTTGATTTTCTGCCATAGACTAGGAATTGCCGGGCAAGATCTCTTCCCCTTGCGACAATAGCCTGAATTTGTTTGAAGATTTCCACGTCAGTCGAGCCATTCTTCTTCCCCAACATGGCCATTTCCGTATATCCAAGAATACAGTGCAGGATATTATTAAAATCATGGGCAATGCCGCCAGAGAGAGATGCCAGGGTTTCTCTTTTCTGTGCCTGGGCAAGTTGTTCCTTCATGGTCTGGTAATCGCGCAGCTGGTCGTTCAGCTGTTCTATCTGTTTTTCGAGTTCCTGAACGCGGACGCTGTCTGTTGCTTCCCCTGTTTTGCACATTGTAAATCCCCATGAAACCTTTCTCTTTCAACCTGACATATCGCTCCATTTGAGACATTCGTTCAAGTTGAAAGAATTTTCTGGTATCCGAAGAGAAGACGTATTTCTCCCGTCGGTAATGCAGGATTGACAGCAAATATCGTACCACTGAGGAAAGTAAAAGAATTCCACGGTATCAGGCTGAAGCGCGCTCTTTGCCGATTACTATTTTTGAAGATGTGCACATATCAATGTGCAGAGGATACAAACGGAGTGTTGTTGTGGCAGGAGATCTGTTTACGCAGAGGTATGCTCTTCTACTCACCCTGCAGGTGAATGTTGAGCGATTTTATCTTCTGCAACAGAGTGTTTCGGTGAATGTTGAGCATTTTAGCCGTTTTCGCCTGATTCCAACTGCAGATTCGCAGGGCCCGCAGGATATAGCTGCGTTCGAAGACCTGGCGTGCCTCGAGAAGGCCCTGATCGAATCGTTTGTCGTCGTGGTTCTGTTTTTCGTTGAAGAGAAGCTCGAAAGGCAGATCCTTGGTGTCGATCCATTTTTCATGAGCTCTCAAAACCACCAGACGTTCAATGAGGTTTTCCAGTTCGCGAATATTTCCAGGCCAGTGATACGACTCCAGCACCTCCATGGCATCGGCTGTGATTCCTTCAATGTTCTGGTTGAGCTTACGGTTGAATTTGTCGAGAAAGTAGTTTGCGAGCAATGCAACATCACCGCCTCGTTTGCGAAGAGGCGGTAGCTCTATGGGTATTACGTTGAGCCGGAAGAAGAGGTCCTCGCGGAATTTTTCTTCATTCACCAGCTGTTTGAGAGATATGTTTGTTGCAGCAATTATCCGTACATCAACGTTAATGGTGCGATTGCCGCCAACACGGGTGAACTCTGCATCCTGGAGAAAGCGGAGAAGCTTTGCCTGTAGTTCCAGTTTCAGAGAAGCTATCTCATCGAGAAAGACCGTCCCATTATCGGCATATTCAAATTTACCGATACTGCGGGTCTGAGCCCCGGTAAATGCACCTTTTTCATGGCCGTAGAGTTCGCTCTCCATCAATTCGGAAGGTATGGCAGCGCAGTTGATAGCCACAAAGGGCTTTGTTGATCTCCGGCTCTGCGCATGGATTGCCTGGGCAATGAGTTCCTTGCCGGTTCCGCTTTCACCGGTGATCAGCACGTTGCTGCTGGTGGCTGCCACTTTATCGACCATGGTGAAGAGTTCCCGCATGCAGGCCGACTCCCCGATTATCTTTCTGTTCTTGGAAAATTGTGAGACTTCTGAGCGCAGGTAGTTGACTTCCTTTTCCAGCATCCTTTTCTGCATGGCTCTGGAGATCACATTTATAATCGTGTCCGGATCGACAGGCTTTGTAATATAATCGTAGGCGCCGGTTTGGATAGAGGCCGTTGCTTCCTGGGCCCGGTCGATGGCGGAAACCATTATTACATCTATGCTTTTGTCGCTTTTTTTGATTCTTTTCAGAGTTTCTATGCCGTCCATATCGGGCATGGTTACATCAAGCAGAACGAGATCAAAGTGTTCGCTGTTCAAACGTTCCAGTGCTTTGAGACCGCTATCGACGGCAGCAACGGAATAGTCATCTTCCAGGATTGCTTCGAGCGATTCGCGGGCACCGGCGTCATCGTCCACTATGAGAATGCGTGTTGATGCGGATCTCGACTTCACCATCTCATTCCTCCCTGGTCTACAAAAAGTACGAGTACATTTATCAGCAGTAAATAATAAGCAGTTACCAGGAGTGTGCACATTTTTATGTGCACATTACACTGAAATGTGCACTTCGGCTGGATCCCAGTCTTTATAGGACTATTCAAGGAAAACAACCTGTTCCCCGCCTCCTGCTGAGCGGTGAACCGCTGATCGGAACCAGACTCGTCTCGATTGTATCTTAAAAAAATTTGCCGTAAATACAGTCTTTTGTAACGAAAAATAATCTGGCGCCGAGATTGGCACGGTCTTTGCTGCTATGGTGTGCAAAATCAACAACAGGTAATAAGAGGTTTTTTTATCTATAACAATACTTCTCAGGAGGACAACATGAAAAAAGCAGTCGCCCAACTTATTCTTATTGGAATTACAGTTCTGACCTTTGCTGCACCTCTTCTTGCTGGAGGTTCTGGCGGTCCCTGAGTCAAAGCATTAGAGAAGTCTCCTGATTGAGGTGAGACAATAATCCTTCCCCAGATTATTTCCCCTCAGTTTTTCCCCTGAAAGCTGCAGGCAGCTCATCGCCTGTGGCTTTTTTTTTGGTCCAGCGTTTCCCTCCATTTCTTCAAAGACCCTGCCTTGTTGTAGTATTGATTCGATTTCGTTACACTATTTATTCTCTCCATGCATAATAAAAGTAGGAGTAAAGGTCCAGTTTTTATAGTAGATTTAGATTTTTGCAGGAGAAGAGATATTGGGCTGCCTGCTGAAACCTGTTATTGCCAGAGTAGGATGATGAGTGTACGTGTCTATAGTTTATATGTAATTTTAGTGGTCCTGGCCATTTGGGGCTGCAGTATGGACAACGACGATGGGGAGAAAAACTCCTCACCTGAAAGTGCTGCTACTGCGGAAGTTCAGCATGGGGGAGTGTATCGAATACCATTGGATTGGGAACCGACCAACCTGGACCCGGCCTATATAGAAGACGATTTTGCTATATCTGTAGCCTACCAATTATATGACGGTCTAGTTCGGTACGGCCCTTATCTCAATATTCTGCCGGCTCTGGCGAAAGACTGGCAGATTGAAAAGCAGGGAAGAGTTCTTCGCTTCCACCTGCGTGAGGATGCGACTTTTCATGACGGCATGCCTGTAACAGCCCAGGATGCAGTTTTTTCCCTGCAGAGGCTTTTTCGAATAAACCCGGAACCGTCTATTCTCTCACATCTGCTTTACATCGCCGGCTCTGAAGCGTAGCGCGCAAACGAGACCGATACCATCAGCGGTCTGAAAGCACTCAGCAAATATGAACTCGAAATTGAGCTTGTAAAACCGTATGCCCCATTTTTAGGAGCATTGGCCATGTATCAGAGCGCCATTGTCCCGGTGCATGCGGCAGAATTGCAGAAAGAAGCAATGGTGACCACACCCGTGGGCAGCGGCCCCTTCAAATTTGGTGTCTGGAAGCCGGGAGTACTGATCAGGCTGGAGAGATATCCTCTGTACTATTCAGGGCCTTCCTATCTCGATGCTGTTGAATACCATATCTACCCGGGCGCCCAGCGAGACAGGGTCCTGAAAGATTTCGAGAGAGGACTGCTTGAGGAGATGCCGGTTTTTGGGCAAGTACGCAGCAGCCTGGCACAAAAAGAGAATCTCCAGTGGGTGCACCGACCCAGCCTGAGCCTGCTTTTTTACGGAATAAACACAGAGCATCCGCTGCTGTCTGATACCCGTCTGCGTAGAGCGTTGTCCCTTGCAGTTAACAGGAAGGAATTGTTGACAGAGGTGTATGACAATCAATTTGAAGCGGCCCACACTGTCCTGCCGCCGGGAATGCCTGCGCACAGCAGGGATTTTCAGGTCGTCAAAGAGGATCTCGATGCGGCGAGAGAGCTGGTTTCTCAAGTACGCGGGTCCAGCCCGTCAACACCCATCAGTGTCGAAATTGTCTCTGCCTCACAGTCGGCATTTGCTCAGGCTGAGTTCAAATTCATCAAGGAACGCTGGGAATCCATCGGCATAACTACTACTGTCAGATACATCACCGACTGGGAAGAGTTTGAAAGCTATTTACAATCTGATGAGATGCAGATTTTCCGGTACAGCTGGACAGCTGATATGCCGGACCCCGATAATTTTCTTCGACCGCTTTTCAGCAGTTCATCATCGGTGAATTTCAGTGCATACGGCGATGCAAACGTTGATGCTCTCCTGGCAGAAGCAGCAGCCACAGTGGATGAAGTTGAGCGTGCCGGGCTGTATCAACGCATCGAAAGAAAAGTTATGGAAGAATATCCCATCATCCCGCTATTCTATCTGAGCATAGACAGGGTATACCAGTCCTGGGTCAATGGAATCACCAGCAGTCCTCTGGGCTGGCAGGCGGTACGACTGCACAGGACCTGGTTAACCCCGGAGAAATTCCGGTAAATCAACAGGTACGATGAAGCTGACTTTGAGAAAACCGAAATTCATCCCGTTTCGCTATCGATTCATAGGGATGACCGGTGTAATGCTGATCATACTGCTCAGTTCTCTAGCCGTCCTCATCAGTTTTCTGCAGAGCCGCACCATTCGCTACCAGCTGGAGAGTCGCGGTGTTTCCATCGCCCGAAGCCTTTCTGCTACCTCTACGGCCGATCTGTTGACCTATAACTATGTCGCTCTGGAGCGTTCCGCCAACCAGGCAGCCAGAGGCCCGGATATCATTGCTGTTATCTTTCATGACAAAGAAGGCCGGGTCGCCGGGTTCAGCGGCAGGCCCGATTTGCAAAACACTCTGCTGCAGGATGAGATCAGCCGTAACGCCATTGAGGCACCGCGACCGCTGATACAGCCGATCCTCTCTGATAATGGAAAGAACAGCGGAATTGATATTGCCATACCAATATTTCCCGAAGGAGCTGATATTCGCTGGGGAACAATCCGGGTGCAGCTTTCCCTTAAGTCAATGTATGAGCAGATCAGACAGATACAGCTGGTCATTCTTGTTGTTGGGCTTATAGCGCTGTTTTTTGGTACCGTTGTTTCTCTCTTTACAGCACGCCGGATTACCAAACCGCTGAACACCCTCATGCTTGGGACACAATCTGCTGCTGCCGGGAATCTCGACCAGGACTTTCGCATGAATACGGGTGACGAAGTCGAGATTCTGGCAGCCAACTTCAACATCATGATCGCCGAGATAGTCGCGCATCGCTCGCAGCTTGAACAGCAGTTAACTGAAATCAAACGGCTGCAGAAATATACGACCCAGCTCTTGACCACCATGAGCGACGGCCTCTTAAGCATAACAATGGCTGGTGAATTTTCAATGGTGAATCCAGCAGCCCTCGGGCTTTTGCAGCTGCATCCAAAAGATGCGGGCGGCAGATCTGCTGCCGATCATCTGAAATGCTACCCGACACTGCTGGCATACATCAAGGAATCGCTCGCTTATCCGGTCAATCGGGAGCCGGTAGAGTTGTTATTGGAAAAAGAAGGCGCTGTCTGCAATCTCCTGGTCAGCTCAAGTGTGTTGAAGGACCGGACGGAGAATCCGATAGAAATTATATTGAATCTTCATGATATTACAGAGCTGAAGAAAATGGAAGCATCTGTTCGACAGGCAGAGCGTCTCGCCGGACTCGGCACTCTGGCAGCGGGCATGGCCCATGAAATTCGTAACCCTCTCTCTTCAGTTCAAACATTTGTCCAGTTGCTGCCCCGGAAAATTGAGAAAGAAGGTTTTCTGGAAAAATTTAACAGAACGGTGCCCAGAGAACTGAAGCGCATCAACCAACTGGTTGAAGATCTGCTCGATTTAGCTCGGGTTCCAAAATATACGTTCAGACCCACTTCGATTGAAAACCTCCTGGTGCAGACGCTTGAAACCCTCGAAGAGGAATTACGTGCGGGAAACATCGACAGCAGATGCGACTTTCCGGCCCAGGTGCCGCTCGTCAGGGCTGATGTCTATCAGATAACCAAGGCATTCCATAACCTTATCCGAAATGCAATTCAGGCGATGCCCGGCGGGGGAAACCTGGTGATACGAATACAGTATGATCAACCGGAACATCTCGTGGTACTGTTTCAGGACACAGGAGAAGGCATACCCGATGATGAGCTGAAAAACATCTTCAACCCATTCTACACGACAAAGATAAAGGGGACCGGTCTGGGACTGTCAATAACGCATAAGGTTGTCAGTGAGCACGGCGGCTCCATCTCTGTTTCCTGCCCGAAAGAAGGTGGGACGATAATCATGATACAGTTGCCCATATAACTGTTCACTTTGCATCAATTGCGCACATTTTTACAGGCATTCTGCAGGATCTGACAATGCTTACTGGTGATTTCATGGCAACGACTTCTGTTTTTTTAACATCAAATCAAGCATATGGAATAGTTTTTCTGTTGTGGCAGTTATATTGCTAATCAGTCGGGTATGATTGAGTGACAGTCTGTTCTGCGGTGGAATCTGACTGCACCCGGTTACGACTATGAGGGTTTTGGTATGTATATCCACGACTTCAATTCATCAGGGTCTGTATCTGTGTATCCCACGACCTGCAGACACGGCAATATCGACTATATCCTCATAGATATGCAAAGAGAATTATTCCACTCTATTACTCCAAAGTGAGGATGACTTACGTGAAAAAGAAACAAGAACCGATTTTTGTTGTAGACGATGACCAGGGAATCCTGGAGTCCTTTGACGTCATGCTGGGAGACGACTATAAGCTGGTAATGGCAAATGACGGCAATCTTGCCCTGCAGCTTTTGAATCATCATTCGCCTGACCTGGTCTTTCTGGATTTACAGATTCCAGGTCCTGATGGCCTGGAAGTCTTGGCGCATATACGGGAGAAAAGCCTGATGACGCGCGTGGTTGTCGTTACTGCCATGGTACAGGAGGACTACCAGAAAAAAGCAGAACAGCTGGGAGTGTATCGCTATCTCAATAAACCCCTGGATGTCGATGAGGTTATGGAGATTGCGCAGACAGCAACACATTCGCTTCACTGAACTTATGGTCTTCCCTCTTGAGGGTGGTGCGTATTCGACAGCAAAGCAAGATGCTGCAACAGGCTATGTCCCTTGCTTTAACAGCGTTATGTCTGCGCCACTGAAATGAGACTTTGGACGCGGCAAGGGTGGCTGCGTCCGGGAAGATTACGGGAGCTCAACAGCCAGCTTTTCCAGGGAAGTGATACCTGTTGTTATACCCTGTTGGTGCAGAAACTCGGCAAAACGCTGATATCTGTTTCTGTCCAAGGCTCCAGGGCGCAGTGCGAAACGGGGCAGGGTGTCTCGCCAGGCGAGGCGGTTAAGTTCATCGTCCAGACTTTTCCTCTCACCCCTGGTGAAGAGTTTCCAGCTCTCTTCGGGATGATTGAGAAGGTATTGCACACCTTCTTCCAGAGCATCGACAAAAAGGCGCAGCCTGGTATCGTCTGCCGTCTTGCTGTGGCTCACGATGATCAGCTCGTCATATGCCGGTATTCCATGTTCTTCAACATAGAAAGCCCTTCCCGGACGCTTCTCGATATCCATTTGATTGAGCTCAAAATTCCGGAAAGCCCCGATAACCGCGTCTGTCTGTCCGGTAAAAAGAGAAGGCGAAAGAGAAAAATTCACATTCACCAGCTTGATATCATTAAGTCCCAGACCATGCCGCTCCAGCATGACCTTGAGCAGTACTGTTTCAAAGCCGCCGACCGAGTACCCCACGGTTTTTCCTTTAAGATCTCCCAGCGTTGTTATGTCGCCATCGGCCAGAACCACAAGAGAGTTCAGAGGGGTGGCTATCAGCGTGG
>JAZBNU010000292.1:0-4475 GCA_036350815.1 Desulfopila sp. | reverse complement strand
GCTATCACAATTAAATTATCTGATTACCCCTAAAGATCAGCAAGCCCTATGGGGCAGGATCACTCTTTTCACGGGACGTTATAAACCCTTCCATGGGGGCTTGACTGCAGCCGTCCTGGCTGCAGACACCCGGGAAAAGAGAGACCCTGCCCCCTTACAATCACGATGCTGAGTTTCAGGGGTAATCAGGTTAAATTATGAACGATATGCTGCAATTCCGGTAACTTCCTGACCGATAATGAGCGTGTGCATATCGTGCGTACCCTCGTAGGTATAGACCGACTCAAGATTGTTCATGTGCCGCATTATGGGATACTCTCCCATGATTCCGTTGGCACCCAGCATCGTACGTGCCGTTCTCGCAATAAACAGCGCAATATCGACATTGTTCATCTTTGCCATGGAGACCTGCGCCGGAGTATATTTCCCGCTGTCTTTCAGTCTGCCCAATTGCAGCACCAGTAGTTGTCCCTTGGTCAACTCCGTCACCATTTCTGCTAGTTTTCGCTGCTGTAGCTGAAAAGAGGCGATGGGCTTATCGAACTGGATTCTCGAGCCGGCGTATTCTAAAGCGGTCTGGTAGCAGTTATCTGCCGCTCCCAGGGCTCCCCAGGCAATACCGTAGCGTGCCTGGGTGAGACAGCTCAAAGGACCTTTTAAGCCTATGACGCCGGGGAGAAGACTTTTCTCCTCATGAACCACGACATTATCAAAAACCAGCTCCGAGGTTACTGAAGCCCGTAAACTCCATTTTCCCTTCATCCGGGGAGCCTTAAATCCCTCAGTTCCCTTCTCTACAAGAAAACCCCGAACACCCTGCTCAGTCTGTGCCCAGACCACGGCGACATCAGCTATACTGCCGTTGGTAATCCACATTTTCGCCCCATTCAAAACCCAGGTACCGTCGGGATTACGCACAGCTCTGGTCTTCATCCCTGAAGGATTTGAACCAAAATCAGGCTCTGTGAGACCAAAACACCCTATTGCCTCCCCCGCAGCCATTCGCGGCAGCCAGTATTTTCTCTGCTCCTCCGAGCCAAATGCATAGATGGGATACATGACCAGTGAGCCCTGCACTGAAGCAAAACTGCGCATACCGGAATCACCCCGCTCAAGTTCATACATGAGCAGACCATACGCCACATTCGATAGACCGGCACAACCATACTCTTCCGGCAGCGTAGGTCCAAGAAACCCCAGTTCACCCATCCTGCTTACCAGCTCAATGGGAAATTCTTCCCGTTGAGCATAGTCATCAATGATGGGAATGACATTTTCATTCACAAAATCTCTGGCTGTTTGACGGACAAGCCGCTCTTCATCCGTCAAAAGATTCTGCATTCCCATATAGTCAGTCATTTCTCTGGTAAGACTCATGTATATCTCCTCTTTAATTAGGGTAGTCTCTACAACGCAAATACATAAGACTATCGTTTCTGTTTGTAATTTTCAAGCCAACCAATTACTTTAAAAAGAGTTATCGTACGGCAGCACATTATTTGAGGTCCTTCGTTCCAAGACTGGAGCAGCCCCTGAAAATTGCTGCATCTGGTACGAATGGTATGCCGCTCGATTTTTATGTATTGTTTCAGGCTCTCTGCTGAACGAACTGGTTATCAACTCCTCAATGACTCGATACTGGATACTGTCTCTTCTCATATTCCATTGCCTGTTTGTACCGTTTGTGGCACATTCTGCCGGCAGCAAAGAAGATATAGCAATACCGCTGCAGGACCGCTACAAAAAAGCTAAATTCTTTTATAAACAGCTGGAAACTGATCCTAAACTCGGCGCCCAAAGATCACTATGGCTCAAAAGCAGCAGTAATTTCAGAAAAGTTTATCTCAGCAACCCCAAATCGGAACTTGCCCCTGCTTCTCTTTTCATGCTCGGAAGAATTTATCTTCGTATGTATGAAATATTTCAGGAGCAGAATGATCTCAATGAGTCCATCAGCTACTATCGTGACTGCACCTCTTTATTTCCCAACCACCGCCTTGCAGACGATTCTTTGTATGCTCTTGGTGAAATCTACCTCAACTCCCTCTCGCAATATGAAACCGCCGGTAATTTTTTCAGCCAGGTTGTTACCAGATACCCTCATGGTGACATGCACCCACAGGCTGGAGAGCGATTAAAACAACTCTCCAGTAAATATGATATAGCTCTGCCTGATGCCATGCTTGGCAGCTCTATCCATAAAAAGCTCACCAATGTCCTACCTGTCAAATACTGGTCTTCCAATGACTACAGCCGTGTTATCATCAAAGCGTCCGGTCCGGTAACCTATTCTGCCCAATTGCTCGAAAAAAGCCACAACCAGCCACGCCGACTCTATATTGACTTTCAAAACAGCTATATCGAACCACAGTTCAGATCTCCGGTACCTATCTCTGATGGGCTCCTGAAACAGATCCGTACCGGTCAGAATACTCAGGAGACGGTAAGAGTTGTTCTTGATATTGAATCTATTTCTTCCTATAAGATTTTCAGTCTGCCGGATCCATTCCGTGTTGTGGTTGATATTCGCGGCGTAGCCGCGGAACATCAGCCGCCCATGGCTGGTAAAAATATTGCCGCTTTGCCTAAACCCGCACTCCAGGACGGCCAGATCATTGTTCTCAAAGAGCAGAAAAAACGAATAAAACACAGACAGCCTAAATCTTCTGAAATCCAGAACAGTGCCACTGAATCTACTGATACACAGGAATTTTCCCTTGCCCAGCAGCTTGGTCTTGGCGTAAAGCGCATCGTCATAGATCCTGGACACGGAGGAAAGGACCCCGGGGCTATAGCCAATGGTCTGAAAGAAAAAGACATTGTCCTCAAGCTCGCCTTGAAAGTCAAACAAAAGCTGGAAGAAACAATCGCCTGTGATGTCATACTCACCCGCACGAAAGATGAATATATATCACTGGAAGAACGAACCGCGATAGCAAACGGCAATAATGCCGACCTGTTTATTTCTCTTCATGTCAACGCCCACCCACAATCATCAGTTCATGGGCTTGAGACATATTTCCTTAACCTCTCCAGCGACAGAGATGCTATGCGGGTTGCTGCTTTTGAAAATGCGACCTCAGAACTGCAGATGAGTGATCTACAGGATGTACTGGCCGACATAATGAAAAATTCCAAAGTCAAGGAATCCTCTCGGCTGGCCCAGAATATCCATTCGACCCTGCTCAATGGTCTAGAAGAAGAAAAACTCACTTTAAGAGATCTCGGGGTAAAACAGGCTCCATTTTATGTTCTTATCGGAGCTGAAATGCCTGCGATTCTCATGGAAATCGCCTTTATCAGCAATCATGCTGACTCCAACAAACTCAAGAACGATCAATTTATCGGTACCGTTGCAGACAATCTCATCAAAGGAATAAGAGCGTATATGGACTCAAATATTGCCCGTCTTTCGTATTGAACTATTGATTGATTAAAGTAAAGATACGTATCTACTGCCGGGAGATTCTTCCATCATTTGCGCTGATTCTTTTCCTCTGCAAAAACAGCTGAAAGTATATAGGTACTCACCAAAGACTTTCCCCTCTCACCAACCACCCCGGCTTCCTGAACAATCCCTTCTCCACATAACTTTCCCTCACTGAAAAGGTATCAGCACACACCCGGAAAGTAGCTCCCATGGAAAGGATTTTTAAAACCATAACTCTTTTCTTCTTTTGTGGGTATCTAAAAATACCCATTAATTAATCATTATCTCACCTTGTTGTTCGTTCCCTGATCCTGTAGAAGAGTAGAAGAAGACCGTGAAGTAACGAAAGACAGGCGGTTTGCCCTACACAATCATTTACAGGCTGTTATGGAAACTATTGAAGCAATTCGAGATTTTTTTCTCGCCGATGACGCGGTGAAACTTGAGCTCTCTTTCCTGCAATTGAATACCACCCTCCAGGAAGCCTCACCTCTGGTGGATGACTGGCAGGAAGTTGAGTTCGCGTTCAATCGACTTTTTGTAGGTCCGGCCGCTCTTGAGGCTCCTCCGTTTTCCTCCGTTTATCTCGATGCCCAGGGGCAGGTTATGAGCCAAACAACGTTGGATGTGAGGCAGATGTACAGGGCCCTTGGACTTGAATCTCCCTGGAAAAACAGCCTTCCCGACGACCATATCAGCCTGGAACTGGACGCGGCTCTGGCGCTGAACTATCTCGTCAAAGAGGTTGACGACGAAGTGGTGAGGGAACTTCATGCGCATTTTATGATGCATATGGAAAAATGGGTCCCACAGTTTATCGAACTGGTACTCTCTGCCCCATCCAGTCATCCTGTTATAAATCATGTGGTTATTTGTCTGTCCAATTGGCTGCAGAAAAAGACCAAGCAAAGCAAGGAACAATCAGCATGAGAGGAAAATGTATGAAAAAGACCCGAAATACACCTGAGATGCAAGCGGGAATATGCCCGTTGACCAGAAGAAAATTTATGCAAGGTCTTTTGGCAGCAGGAGTTCTAGCCAATTT
>JAZBNU010000291.1:0-3646 GCA_036350815.1 Desulfopila sp. | reverse complement strand
TTTCATTTGTTTCAATTGATCCATCTTCATTAATTTTCAATGAAAATTTTTCAACTGATACTTTCATACCCTTTGTTATGAATAATCCACCAGTAGGCTGAGTCATATTATTTATTTTTAACGGCGCATTCAGCGGTTTGTCCGCTGCAATGCTTTGCTGGCGGTAATATCTTTAAGACCGCCAGAAACATATTTATGCAGCACGCTGGACACGAGCGATTGATAAGGTAAACCTTCTTCTATTGCTCTGCGTTGCAGAGCTTCCAGATCCCGGCTTGAAATCCGGATGTTGATGCGCTTATCTTTTTTTAATTGTTTTCTCTGCCATTTTGGCAAGCTGAGTTCGGCGCTCGTCTTTCAGATCAGATTGAAATTTGCCCGCTTCAAATGCTTCCAGCATTTCCTGGTCTTCGGGGTTCAATTTTTTATTCTTCATATGGTCCTCTCAAGTAATGCTTTGTAGCCTTTCGACTGGGGATAACGCTTTTCAGAAAGATTTCGTCCTCATTTTCAACGTAAGGAACAAGCCAAACATATTCATCAATCTCGACAACGAACATGCGCTGATTTGGATACTTGAAATTGTTGGGATGAACCAGATCGTCGAGTAACCTTCCGGACTGAAGTGCAAACAATACATCCTCGAATGATATACCTCTCTCACTCATCAAAAGCTGGTTCTTTTCAGCATTCCAATTGATTCGTTTCATAGCTTAATAATAGCACAACGTGTGCCTATTGTCATCATTGAAGTTTTTTACTCAGATTGAACCGTTCTAATAATAAATCCGTTTCCTTTTTCTGGCGCCAAAGGCGACAGACAAGGGGCTGGACGAAGTCAGCACCGCGATTCTCGGCGGCTGCGCCGCTGAGAACGCGATGATCACCGGTTCATCCGGTGAAATTTTTTTGTTAGAGTGTCATTTTACCCCTAAAAAGGTGCTTTTAAGGATTGAAATGGCCCTGTTTTAAGGTGTTTATTAAGTAAAACCATTATGTTGACTTGGTCCGACCCCAGGCCGAAATGAATAATAAAGCGCAGTAAGGAAATTGTGATTAAAAGCGGTCCCAGCAATTTCTCTCCCTAAAACACGAAAATTATTACCAGTCGAAATCTTATAGTCTAAGCTAAATTGAATACACAGGAAATCATAGAGATATTCTGATACCCACATGTCAAGCCTGACCCCAAATTCCCTCAAATTCCCCTGGCGTCCGCGCGCATGCGCTTTTTCAGCACATCCTGATCGATGAGGTGTTTCAACCTTCCTCAATTGCTTTTGCTTGCGCTCCGGCAGTCCAGATCCGATAACGCACCTCAACACCTTCGGGTACATAAACCACGATGGGCAATCGGCTGTTGTATCGAATGAGATAGGGATCACCGCCAAGCGTGATAAACCGGGCCACTTTCGACGCGTTTGGATCGGTTGCCATACGCGTGCCTGCCATTGGCCCAAGCTTGCTGACAATGTAACATGGAAATCCCCACCCCTGGATGGTTTCTTCCTCGATTGTCCCGCCGAAGAAGTAATTGTTCTTCTCGTCGACTTGAACTGTCTTTCCGACGATCAGCTCTACTTTGAAAGCGGATTCGTCATCTTGTGTCGGAAGTTGCAGGACATATCGAACCTTGCCCTGAACTGCTGGGGGAAATGCCTTCATGTTATCCGTCGCATGGGCTGACAACATTGAAGAGAGTAGCAAGACTGCAATCAATGAACACATCTTTTTCATGTTATCTCCTCATGCTGAACGTGGAGTTCTGCAGGCCGCGGCTGTTCGCGGGTCCGCAGCAACGCTTGGTTGTGCAATTTGTTTAACATTTTCAATTCAATACAACTTTATACTTGACAGATGTTCGCACATATGCTTACATTTTGTGATGCGAGAGATTGTTTTTTACAAAACCAATAGTGGCAAATGCCCAGTAGAGGAGTACCTTGACACGCTTTCAAGCAAGCAGGTTGAAAAGATATTTTTTGTACTTGACCTGGTTGAAAAGATGTCCATTGTCCCTCGCAATTATTTCAAGAAGCTCGAATCTACGAATGATATTTGGGAGGTTCGAGTTCAATTAGGTAGTAATATTTTTCGATTACTTGGTTTTTTCGACGGCTCTGAACTTGTGATACTCAACCACGCGTTTACGAAGAAAACCCAAAAAACTCCAAAGAAAGAGATAAAAACAGCCGAGAACAGAAAAAATGACTATATCTCAAATCGGAGGCAAAAATGAGTGATTTTCAGAAATACAAAAAGAAACGCATGAAGCAGGATCCGGAATTCTGGAAAGACTATGATGAGAATTTCGAGACTTTCAGACTTGGCGTTATGCTTAAGCAAGCTCGCAAGGAAGCAGGACTAACTCAAGAACAGATTGCCAGTGAACTCAAAACAACCAAATCAGTAATTTCCAGAATGGAGAATCATGCAAATGATATTCGCCTCTCTACTTTAGAAAAATTTGCCAAAGCTCTAGGTAGGCGGATCCACGTTTCTATCCTTTAGCACCTCCATCTTTTTTATATTTCCTCTGGCCCCTAGTTTAACGGTTAGGGGCTTTTTTATGCACAACGCCCAGGATCCTGAGCGCGTATTATGCGTCTGCCTGAATCCGTTTGTTGTCCCTGCAGTTGCAGTTTGGCCAAATCGGGTCTCTAACAAATCGGGTCAGACCATAACAACAACCATTATTCTAAGTATTTAATGGTAAAAAATAGGCATTTTTGGTGCTTATAGACCCTTTTTGCCCCCAAAAAGAGTGTTGTAAGACATTCGAGGTTCCTGTAACGAAGTCGTCCCATTTTCAGATACAATTGAACGCCCGGATATTCGACCCAAAAGCTTTTGCTGAATATTCTGAATAAAACACTCATCTCCGACAGCAACTGACTCACTCCAAAATGATTGTCTTTTGGATTCATCATTCTTTAACTCAAGATCCACCCACTCTCGATGCATTTGTCGGAAATTATTCTCATCCCGTATGCCAAAAAGATTATTAAGGGCTTGCCGGTTAACAAAACAATAGAATACCGTTTAGGAGGTGTCTGGATTTCGTTGTATCCACTTATTCCATAAGCTGAAGGATGTTGAACCACGCCAGCCCTGACCATATTAAGATCTATATATACAAGACATTTTGCCAAATGCTCATCAGTCTGAACTGCTGTTGCATGATATCTATCCTCCCAGAATGCACCCTTTCTCTTTTTGCGAATGTTGTACTCTTGAGCGGTCCTGCCAGCTATCAGCTGAAGACTTTGGGGGATAACATCTTCACCAGTATCAACGACAAGCATATGAATGTGATTGGAAGTTGCAATGTAATTAAGCACACAAAGTCCATATCTCTTCTTTGCTTCAAAAAGCCAGTACCGCCAACGCAATCTATCTTTCTCAAACTTAAGAAGAAACTCCTGTTTATGACATCTATGGGTAATATGCCAGACACAGCCTGGAATATAATGTCGATTCGCTCGTGCCATAGAAATGAGTCTCAACCTAAAGGGTAATTAATACAAAACTCTTCTTAAAGGTACCTTTTCGCCGCCCAAAAGGGCCTCCTAAGAGTTAGGAAGACCTCTTTTTAGCATATTTCCTATATGTAATCAATTACATAACGTGGTCCGACCCCATTTTC
>JAZBNU010000290.1:0-10393 GCA_036350815.1 Desulfopila sp. | reverse complement strand
GTGCTATTGCCGTCAAAGCGGAAAATTATAGCCTTTCAACACCGGTAAACACTTTTCTCGTCCAAAGGATCAAGGAAATAGAGCGCAGTTATGAAAAATATCACCATCACACCTGATCGAATAGGTTTTGATTTCGACGGGGTTATTGCCGACATTGGCGAGGCCTTTCTCCGCATTGCCTGCAATGATTACGGTTACTGCTCCTTCAGGCTTGAAGATATTACCAGCTTCCATGTGGAAAGCTGCACCTCTATCCCGGAGACAGTGGTCAGAACTATTTTCGACGATATTCTGGCCGACTCCCTCACCACCGGTCTCCTCCCCAACCCTGGTGCTCTCGATGTTATCAGGGATCTTGCCACACGGTCCAAGGTGACAATTATCACCGCCCGAAGTTTTGACCAACCTGTCTCTGACTGGCTGGAACACTATCTTGCCCCGGATGTGTGCAGAAAAATCAATCTGATTGCCATGCACGATCACGACCGCAAGGTTGAATATATCAAACAGGAGAATCTTCAATTTTTTGTTGATGACCGGGCTGAGACATGCGCCCAGGTAGCTGCAGCCAAACTCCACCCTCTCCTGTATCATCAACCCTGGAACACCAGCTGGACAGACATTCATGTGGTGCATGACTGGCAGCAAATCGCTGCCCTTATTGAAAAAGAATAGCGTGAGGAAGGAGTCAATATGTCCCGCAGGGCTCAACGAACCAGTTTTTATCAGCTACACCTCAAGGGAGAATGACTAGATGCGCTGTCCCCATTGCCATCACGACATTGACAATGAAACAAAAAAATTCCGCAACCCCATCCCCACTGTCGATATCATCATAGAAATCGAGGGAAAAATCGTTCTCATAGAACGAAACAACCCTCCCTTTGGCTGGGCCCTGCCAGGCGGATTTGTCGACTACGGGGAGTCGTTTGAAGATGCTGCTTTACGGGAGGCAAAAGAAGAGACAGGCCTGACAGTTACCAATCTTCGACAGTTCCATACATATTCGGACCCGACGAGGGATGCCAGATTCCACACCGCATCCACTGTTTTCATCGGACAGGCCTCAGGCAGGCCCCTTGCCGGCGACGACGCCGGTAAAGCCGATCTTTTCACAGAAGATACTCTGCCGGATCTTGCCTTTGATCACTCAAGGATTCTCGCCGACTATTTTGCCGCCCGACAGGCCGATATGTCCTGACATCCAATGAATGGGGAGGCGGGGAAATGACGATCTTTAACGGCAGTATCCTTTCGATTCTGCCGGGTGCATCATCCAACAATCCGACTTAACAGCCAATAGGTAAAAAGACCCATACCTATGGATCCATACATCATGAGTCAGGGGATACAGTCTTTACCGTATTTCCGGGCAATGACAAAGAAGGTAATCAACCCGATTATACCGGAGACTGTAAACAAAATCAGTTCTTTCATGTTTTTCTCTACCCGCGAACCCTCACACCGGTTCTTTTCCGCAGCCGTATGGACTTGGGAGTAACCTCAACAAGCTCATCATCATTAATATAGGCAATGCAATCCTCCAGAGTCATATCTACAGGAGGGATGAGCACAACAGCATCATCCGTACCTGATGCCCGGACATTGGTGAGCTTCTTGCCCTTGGCCGGGTTAACAATCAGGTCAGCCGGTCTGGCGTTTTCCCCGACTATCTGCCCCTGATACAGGGGCGCGCCGGGATGAACAAACAGTTTGCCCCGCTCCTGCAGGTTAAAAAGTGCGTAAGCCACTGCAGTACAGGGCTCTTTCACTACCATAACACCATTTACCCGATTGACAATATCTCCAGCATAGGGACCATATTCGCAAAAGACATAATTCATCATCCCCATTCCCTTGGTATCGGTCATGAATTCTGAACGGTATCCCAGCAACCCCCGCGTCGGAATCTTGAAGATCATGCGGATCATGCCATGCTCGCTGCTCATCTCTTCGATCTGTCCTTTGAGTTTGCCAAGTTTTTCCATGACCGCACCCTGATACTTCTCATCAACATCCACGGTAAGTCTCTCATAGGGCTCCAGGACTTTGCCGTTTTCTTCCTTAAAGATGACCTGCGGCCTGGTTACCTGAAATTCATACCCTTCGCGCCGCATTTTTTCTATCAGTATGGACAGGTGCAGCTCTCCCCTACCGGAAACTTTAAAGCCGACGGCATCAGTCAACGTCTCAAACTGCAGAGCAACATCGGCAAGTATCTCCCGATTAAGACGCTCTTCCAGATGCCTCGAGGTAACAAATTTTCCTTCCTTGCCGGCAAAAGGAGAGTCGTTGGGAATGAAATTCATGCTGATGGTGGGAGGATCTATGGCAATAAGCGGAAGGGGACGAGGATTATTCGGATCGGTAAAGGTCACGCCTACCGTTACATCTTCCATACCCGCCACAGCCACTATCTGGCCCACCGATGCCGAGTCAACCGCAACTTTGCCATCACTTTCGAAGGTGTATATTTTTGATATGCGGACCGGCTTGATAGATCCGTCACGTCGGGCGACCACAATAGGCTGGTTCAGCGACATGGTACCATTGACCACCTTGCCGATCCCCAGGCGCCCGAGATAGGGGCTATAATCAATTGTTCCTACCTGCATCTGCAGAGGAGCATCGGGAGCACCTACCGGAGCAGGCACATGTGCAATAATCATATCGGAAATATGGTCCATCGTTCCGCCGCCCTGTACTTCATCAGACGGGTCGAGAAGAGAAAAACCTTCTTTTGCCGAGGCATACACTACCGGAAAGTCGAGAATATTATCAGGTGCGTTCAGCTTGACAAAGAGGTCGAAAACCTGATCAACCACCCATTCGCAACGGGCTGCCGGCTTATCAATCTTATTAATGACCACAATCACCGGCAAGCTGTTTTCCAAAGCCTTTTTTAAGACAAAGTAGGTCTGCGGCATAGGCCCTTCCTGAGCATCTACCAGCAACAGGGCGCCGTCAGCCATGCGCAGAACACGCTCAACCTGTCCACCAAAATCGGCATGACCAGGAGTATCGATAATATTTATTCGGTATTCGCCATACTTGTAGGATCCGTTTTTAGACGTTATGGTAATCCCCCGCTCTCGCTCCAGGTCCATTGAGTCCATAAGCCGCTCCGCCACCGCCTGGTTGTCTCGAAACATTCCGGACTGCCTGAAGAGCTGATCCACCAGAGTTGTCTTGCCGTGATCGACGTGGGCTATAATCGCCACATTACGGATCTTTTGCTGTTCCATTATTTTTACCTGTACACCAATATTTGCTGTATCCGATATTTGCTGTATCGAGAGAGTATCACATCAAAGTGACATAACGTATAAATGAAAAAAGCACCCGCTTTGCGCGAGTGCTGTCTTGCTGAAGGTAATATTTACCAGCAGGAAACCCTTCATAATACAACTCCTGAGGTAAAATAGCAAACAAATAGTCGCCAACCACCTTCACTCCTGCAAGATACTTGGCTCCATCAATCTTCTCAGGGTTTTATGGCGCAGATTTGCAGATTTGCGCAGCGCGGAAACGTTATGATCGAGATAGTCAAAAACCCTTGGCTGTTTGTCTTTGGCCGGGCGCATGATCCGTCCTATAATCTGTACCAGACGGCCTTCAAAAGTGATGGGTGTCGTAAGAAAAAGCGTGCTCAGACCGGGACAGTCAAATCCTTCCCCAATGAGCTGCAGTGTTGCCACCAGAACCTGAACCTCGCCTTTCTGCACCTCTTCTACCAGCCTGCCGCGCTGATCCGTACCGGTCTGCCCCGTAAGTAAAGCAACACGAAAACCTTTTTTCTGCAGTGCTTCTGCAAATACTTCGCAATGACTGATGCGATCAGAAACCACCAGGGTAGTTCCACTATCACCCTCCCGCACAACCACGGCAATATCCTCTAGTATCTGCCTGTTTCGCCCCTGATGCGAAGTCAGCGCTGTAATAAGCGCCTGGTAATCGCCCCTGTACGGGTAGTCAAACGCTGTTTTTTTCACCAGTATCTTCGGTTGCACGATGGCCCCGCTGGCTGCCAGCATGCCCTGATCAACTTTATGGACAGGATCACCCATGTAAAAGTAGATCAGCCTGGTCGTCTGATCATCGCTGCGGAAGGCGGTCGCCGAAAGTCCCAGAAGATAGTGACAGTCAAAGGCAGAAACCACATCGGTAAAAAGGGCGGCAGGTACCCGGTGACATTCATCAACTATCAGGTGGCCGAACAGGGGGACAAGCTCGTCCACCATTTTTCTGGCGCTGTTGACGATGGCCACTGTGACAACTTCAACCTGACGGTGGCCGTCACCGATAAGACCTGGCCTGATTCCCAGAAACTCTTCTATGCGATCGCGCCACTGATACAACAGTTCTTTGGTATGAACAACAACAAGAACAGGCTGACACCGCTGAGCCACCAGGGCGAGGGCCATAATGGTCTTGCCGCTTCCAGTCCCGGCCTCCAGAACCCCGAAAGACCTGGCCCCTATTTCAGCAACCGCCTTCTCCTGATAGGCGCGAAGTTCTCCTGAAAAGCTGAAGGAACGTGCAGGCAGCAGACGCCGCTTATCGCGAATACGAGGGGAAATCTGAAGATGGTCGCGGCATAAAAGAACAGCCTGGTTGGAAAAGCCTCGCGGAAAACGCAGCCCGGTGGGAACCTGCTCGTAGTATTTGAGCTGAGCCTGCAGTTTGCTTCCCACCCAGCGGCCATAGCGTTTCGCTGCAATATACCTGGGGTTGTCTATTGTCAGCTCTTTTTTTAGAATTCTTTCAAATTCCAGAGGGATATTCTCCAACAGGCAGTCATTGGAGACAGTCAATACTATGTCTTTCATAACCGCCTACCCTGTTTTGAACCGTATTTTTCAGATGCGTTCTCTCCCTTCTCATTCTTTTCCGGAAGTATTTCAGCAGACTTCGGTGATGTCTTCATCTCTTCCCATACAGGAAACTCTTTATATTTTCGTTCAATTTATCTACGAAAAGAGTATGTTCCATTTTCTCGCTATTGCAAAAGAGTACGAAGCAATTATAATACAATCCGTTAAAAATTAACGCAATATCAGCGGCACATATATGAATACCCGGTCGCCGATAACATTCTGTAACCAACAAGAGCATCACCCGTCAAGGCTGCATTACATTCTGGAATAATCTTGCCGAACACACTGATACATATCGCCATCCAGGCACCGCTGAGCAGAGCCATATTTCGCAAAGCTGAAATTCCCTGGATCCTCGCAGGGGCTATTATTCCCGACATTCCATGGATTTTTCAAAGATTCTTCTACAGCATCCCCATCGTCGATCCCTTCCATCTCCGCCTCTATGCAACTGTCCAGGCAAGCCTGCTTTACTGTCTTCTTTTCACCTGGGCGATAACCGCTTTTGCCAGAAAACCAGGGCCTGTTTTCCTCCTTGTAGGAGGCAATTGCCTGCTTCATCTGATTTTAGATGATTTTCAGATTAAATGGGGCAACGGAGTGCATCTGTTGGCACCTTTCAACTGGAACACCATGGACCTGGGGTTTATCTGGCCGGAACACTACGCCGGGTATCTCCTCTCCGTGGTCGGAATTATCTATTTGCTGTTTCTCTGGAAAACCGTGCTGCAGGAAGGACTTTTCCTTTCCCAGACACCACGCTGGAAACCCGCCGTTGTCTGTCTTGTTATTTATTTCTTCACGCCGTTTGCTTTTATGGGACAGCTGGAAAAATCGAATACTCATTTTCTTGAGGTGATACATGACACCGCTATCCGAACCGGCCGGAGTATCGAGCTTGACAGAGTTTCTTTTCACAAGGAAACAGCCACCGTCACTACTTTCACCCGGGAAAAACTGTCAGTAACCGGAGCAGTACCGCAACAATCTGCAAATATTTCACTCAAAGGCATATTCCTCAATCCAAACAGTCTCTATATCGAACAGTTCCATGTTCACAACAGTTACAGAATTTACGCTTCGCTGGTTGGGCTTTTCCTGGTACTGCTTATCTGGCTCAGCCTTCTCTTCAACAGACGATTCTCTCCCCACACTTTTAAGGAATCACGATGAAAAAAAGAGTATCCTCCGTCCTCTCTCTCATAGTTCTCCTTTTCCATCTGCAAAACTTTGCAGCAACAGCAGCGGCAAGTCAGACTATCACGATGAATATTCCTGAAGCAGTTATTGCTGATGCTTTGGAGCAGGTATTACCCCTCACCCTGGACGACACCTCTTCCAGGCTGGAAGGAAGGATAACCCTTCAAAAAATATCACAATTCAAGCTGCTCGACAACCTGGTTTCCTTTCATCTCGATCTCCATGGAGAGAACCTCAGCCTGATTACCACAGTAGCCAGCCAGGATATCCGTCTCAAACTCGGCTCAGCCCAGCTCGATTTCGATTGCGATGCCTACCTGCGCTTTGACGAGGAACAGCAGATTCTTTTCGTGAAGCCCATGGCGCGAGACATTCAGCCCGAAGTTGCACTGCAGCAAGGTGACATCGGCAACGCGCTTCTTCTCCTGCTTAACGGCAGGGAATTCCCTCTTGAACTCCAGGAAATCACACCGATCATTGCAGAAACACATCACAAACAGCTCTCCATTACCGCAGTGATCACCAACATCATCTCACAAAAAGGGGCGCTGCAGCTTCAGCTCAAGCCTCTGATAACAGCATCGCCCCGGCAAAATTAAAATGCTTTTCACAGAAGATTAGCCCGTCCTTCTCTTCTCAGAGCTTTTCCTCATATGGATATTTACTGCGAAACCACTCTCTCCACCCACCTTTCAGAGCATAGACATTTGTAAATCCTTTGTCGCTGAACTGTTGCGCCACCCGGGCGCTGGTAAATTCATTGGGTCAGGCACAGTAGAAAACCAGTGTCTTCTCCTTTCCATAGTTGTCCACCGCAGCTGCCACCTGATCCGATTCCAGCCGGACGGCTCCTTTAATTTTAAACTCGCTTGAGCTCCAGTCTTTTCCGGTCCGCACATCAAAGAGGACCAGGCTGGAGGAACCAAGCAGGCTCTTCAGTTCATCTTTATCCATGACCTGCACAGTTGCCGCCACAAGAGGGGACGAACCCGACCAGAGTAAAACCAGCAAGATAAGAATATATTTTTTCATAAAAGCGACCTCCAGAAAATTAAGTGGTTAACGATTCTTTACAGAACATTTTTCTCCACGTAAGCGAGAGCAGCATTGCTCCCGAAAGAATTATCAGCAAAAAAGTCAATATATACGGGGATTGACCTTGGGATACTATACAAACAGTCATCACTGCCAACACTGCCCCACCTACCGGATACCCGAGCAAGCCTTGGCTATACCCCAGCTTCAGCAGTACTCTCCCGGCAGATATGGTTCTGCTGCCCAGATAGAGAAGCCATAGAACAAGTGCTGTTTGAATTTGAAGCTGCAGATTCTCCGCACCGGCAAAACCGGTCAGCATCATTGTCTCGATAATGACGGCAAAAAGCAGCGGCAAAAGCCAGCCTTTCCCGGGTAACAGTATCGCCCGTGTCTCCCCTGCCAGATCTGCAAACACTCTTCGTGTAACGATAAAAAGGCCGTTAACTCCGCAAAATGCCCCGCAGATAAGAACAAGGCCCATTATCTGCCTGCCAGTTTCATCACCAACTTCGCGGGCCACAAACATATAGGCCACTGCCGACTCGGACAGAACCTCAGGCCTCACCATTTTTACAGCGACAACTACCCAGAGAGACAGCAGCAGGAGCCAGCCTGCCAGACAGATATACACCGCCAGTTCAGGACCTTCCGTTCTATGAAAATCAAAACCAAGAAATGCGAGAAATCCCAGGGCAAGCAATGGTACGGTAACGCCTTCACCCAGCCCTGCAGCACCCGTTGAATGAGGCACGGAACTGTTGAATCCCAAAAAAATAAGAAACAGCATCCCGGCAATAGCGAGAAACGCGGAAAAGATCTGCACCTGCATGGCAACGCGTTCATTGAAAAGGTTCAAAATAGCGATCAAAGCCAGGAGCAGGGAAGCGAAAAGAAAGTTAGGAAACCAGTAGAGAAATATTTCATTAAAAGCGTATCCGGCAGTAGCCAGCATACCGGTGGCTCCCAAAAACAGAAGAGGAATTCTGCCGCCAAGCAACAGGCCTGCCGCCACAACCGGCCCGCAGCATTTTCGCAATATGGAAAAATCGCTGCGATGCCCAGTCAAAACAAGTTGAGGGTGGTGGATGACAAAAGCCGTCAAAGAAGCCAAAACAAAACCTGCGCCAAGAGCAGCAATCATAAACACTCCCGAGACCCCACTCCCCATATTGATAAACGTCAGCAATTCCGGGGCCAGCACCCAGCTCAACATGAGTCCTGCGGCAGCAAGATATTTCGCCATTCATACCTCTCTATCAATACAGATATTACTCTCTCCTGCTCTCTATGATCTCTATGACAGAGCCGTTGTGTGATCTTTTTATTCCACTTACACCCAGAAACAGTGCTGTCTGATGGAAGAAAGTTGAAATTGACATCGCCATCGGCTTTCATAGTAGTATAATCATGGTACGCAAAAGGATATATATAAAATGCGATTTGAGTACCTCAACAGAGATCTCACGATACACTGCTTTTTTTATTACAGCAGTTGATATCGTAATGTTTTACATTGTGATTATTGCGACTGATGAAACAAACACCAGAGAGCCGGATGGGCACGATCACCCCCACCCCGGCTCAAACTCCTACCACCTCTTATAAACATCCTTCCTGTGAATGATCCCCAGAAGCCACATCAGCACCACCGCCGGCAGAGCAGCAGCACGCCCTCGCTTGCCCGCCTGCTCAGCCATATCGTTCCCCTTTTCAGACAGTATAAATTACGGCTGTTCATTGGGTTTTCCGCATTACTGCTGGTGGACTTTCTTCAGCTGACGATCCCCAGAATTCTCAAAAAGGGAGTTGACAGTCTGGCCGACAGCACTGCCGGGCAGGACATACTTGTCCGCTATGCTCTCTTTATCATCGTTATTGCACTTCTGGTGGCGGTACTCCGCTTTGTCTGGCGCTACACCATCATCGGTTTTTCGCGCTACCTGGAAAGGGCTATTCGCAATCGGATTTTTTCCCATATTCTCAAAATGGATGAAACTTTTTTTGAGACACGCACAACCGGTGATATCATGGCCCATGCTTCCAACGACCTGACAGCCGTACAGATGGCCTGCGGCATGGGACTTGTCGCAGCAGTTGATGCTCTGGTCATGACTGTCGCGGCCATCGCTTTCATGGCCGTCATCCATGTCGAGCTTACCCTTCTTGCCCTTCTTCCCATGCCGTTTCTCGCTCTCTTTACCCGTATTCTTTCCGCCCGCCTGCATCGCCGCTTCAACACCGTCCAGGAACAGTTCGCCCTGCTCACCGAATTTACCCGGTCAACGCTTGCTTCCGTGCGTCTGATCAAGGCCTATACCATGGAAAAATTCCAGACCGGCGAATTTGACGCCCTCGGCCGAAAATATGTCAAAAGCAATATCCAGGTTGCCAGGGTGCAGGGACTTATGTTTCCCATCGCAACTCTGGTGGGCAACCTGGGTATGCTGCTGATTCTCTTCTTCGGTGGCCGTCTTGTGATCAGCGACGCAATTTCCATGGGAGACTTTGTTGCATTCATCACCTATCTCTATATGCTTATCTGGCCGATGATGGCTATCGGCTGGGTAACCAACCTGGTACAGCGGGGTATAACCTCTTTGACCAGGATAGACCGGCTCATGACCGAGCAGCCCGCCCTGCTCGACGTGCCGGGTGAAACATTTACCTCCACCGCACCGTCCTTTTCCCTGCGAAATTTTTCCTTCACCTACCCCTCGGCAGAGACACCGGTACTTCGTAATATTACCCTGGAAATAGGGCCCGGCATTCATGGCGTTACCGGCAGAACAGGCAGCGGCAAATCCACTCTCTGCAAGGTACTGGCACGGCTCTACCCGGTACAGGAAAACTGTCTCTTTTTTGAAGGGAGGGATGTCAACACCCTGCCGCTGGACACCATCCGCTCCCATATTGGGTATGTTGCCCAGGAGCCGGTACTTTTTTCCAACACTATTGGCGCCAACATCAAGCTGGGAAATCCCGACATCAGCGACAATGCCATGAGGAAAGCTGCTCGTCTGGCAGCAATTCATGACGACATTGAGAATTTCCCCCGGCGCTATGACACCGTTATCGGAGAAAGAGGTGTCAAGCTCTCCGGAGGCCAGCGGCAGCGCCTCGCCCTGGCCCGGGCCCTGTTGGCTGACAGGCCAATGCTGCTTATCGATGACGGTCTGTCGGCAGTCGATGTGGAGACCGAACATGAGATTTTCGCCAGACTGAAAGAACACCTTCAGGGAAAAACCGTTCTGATCATTTCCAACAGGATCAAGCTCCTC
>JAZBNU010000289.1:0-5714 GCA_036350815.1 Desulfopila sp. | reverse complement strand
GTGCCGGTAATCTCACCAGTGTCGATATTGATGGTCAGGGTGCAGTTATTGCCTCCTATTCCAACGGCGAGCAACTGGCAGTGGCTAACCTTGTGCTCGGTAAGTTCAACAATCCTAATGGACTGGAACTTGTCGGCAACAACCTCTTTACTGCCACCGAAACGTCCGGAGTCCCACGTGTCGGCCTTCCAGGTGCCGAACTGGGCAAGGTTTTCACCAACTCACTGGAACAGTCAAACGTCGATATGGGCACTGAGTTTGTCAGAATGATTACTGTTCAACGCGGTTTTCAGGCAAACTCTAAAATTATTACCACAGTTGATGAAATGCTGGGAGAACTGATCAATTTAAAGCGCTAAGTGTCATTTTTTTGACAACCCTGTTCAGGAGCAAGAAGAAAAGTCAATTTTTCTTGCTCCTTTTCGTTATCAGAGCACTTCTTCTTTCTCCAGCCATCCCTCCTGACACTTTCTGCCGCATCTCTTTACGTATTCGCATCGGTCTTTCCTCTCCTGCAACAGATCCATTTTTCTCTGGGTATACATATTGCAATCTTGTGTTTTTGCTATCAACGTTCTATGATTACGGAACATAAAAAGCATACCCTGCTGGACCATCACAGACATAGCAGGGTGTGTTAATGATACATACTCAATCTGCAGTTGAAGACTCACAATTTAAATTATTTACACTGGAGGGCTGATTTTTGGATCTCTCAACTATAATTGGGATAGGTGCCGCATTTGGTCTCATGCTTATGGCTATTATCCAGGGTGGCCCACTGTCAATGTTTATAAATGTTCAGTCCATCATGATTGTCTTCGGCGGCACTGCCGGAACAACCTTGGTGAACTATCCTTTCAGCAATGTTTTTGATGCTTTTAATGTAGCCAAGAAAACGATTCTGCACAAAGAACAATCAGTCAACGAGCTTATAGTGCAACTGATGGAGTTCGCCAACAAAGCCCGTAAAGAGGGTATACTTGCTCTTCAGGGAGCTATGGAAAACATCAACGATGAATTCCTTGTCAAGGCCATGCAGATGGCTGTGGACGGTCAGGAACCGGAAACATTGCGGAGCATGCTCACCACCGAAATTGAATATATCCAACAACGCCATGAGAAAGGAGCCAATATCTTCATTTCAATTGGAACCTATGCTCCGGCCATGGGAATGGTAGGTACTCTCATCGGCCTGGTGCAAATGCTGCAGACCATGGACGACCCCTCATCCATTGGTCCGGCCATGGCTGTTGCTCTGCTTACCACATTTTATGGCGCGGTTATTGCAAACGTTGTTTGTATGCCGATGGCAGGAAAACTGAAAATGCGTTCAGAAGCCGAACTACTTACGAAAACACTGATTATAGAAGGCATGCAGTCAATACTTTCCGGAGAAAATCCTCGGATAATGGAACAAAAGCTCCACGCATTTATCGCTCCCAAATTACGGGAGTCAACCTTCAAAAAATAGATGAGCCAGGCTTGGCAGTATGACGGAAGAACAAAAACCTACAGAAGAGCGGAAAAAGAAAAAAACCCCTACTACCATCAGTGGTGCACCAATGTGGATGGTCACCTATTCCGATCTGGTGACACTGCTTCTTACCTTTTTTGTGCTCCTTCTCTCCATGGCCAGTCTGGATCCCGTTAGATTTACAGAAGCATCAAGCTCTCTCAAAGATGCTTTCGGCCTGCATACCCGCCCCAGCAATGTCGAATTTGCCATACCGGTTATCCCCTCTCCCCCGATAACTGAATTTGCTCCAATACAAAACGATATGACAACCAAAATCTATCGGGAAATCAAAACCCTGATTGATAAAGAAAACCTCAGCCAAGATATTGATGTTGTTGAACAGGATGGCAACACGCTGATACTGAGGGTGAAAGATACCATTCTTTTTGACACTGGAGAAACAAAAATTGCTCCGAAATCCTACTCACTGTTGCGTTTTATTGCAGACACAATACGTCCAATGCCTTTACTGTTGCGTATAGAAGGCCATGCAGACCCTGCATCCGAGACTCAAATTGAGCTTGAACAGTGGGATATCTCCATGGCAAGATCTGTCTCTGTTTTGAGATTTCTAACCAAAGGTGATCTTCTGCCCCTCGATAGAATGTCCGCTGCCGGCTATGGCGGCAGCAAACCGGTTTCCGCCAGCAACACCGAGGAAGGCCGGGCGTTGAACAGAAGAGTGGACTTTGTTTTGCGAACAAATACCATGGCAGATGTAAACCATTCAAAAACCCAGAAAGCCGACATACCGTTTTAGGCTTGAGAAACAGAGATGTAGAAATGATTTCTTCCACTTCTAAACCAGCTCGAAAGCGCACGAAACTCAGACCGTAAAAAATACAGGGATATAAAACAGATGGCTGAAAAAAAAGCTGCCCAGAAAACACCGGACTCTCCTGAATCCGGCAGCAAAAAAAAGAAAATACTGATACTCATCGGTGGATTGCTTCTGCTCATTATTCTTGCAGGTACCGCTTTAGGCCTCTTTTTCTTTTTCAAAGACGATAAAAGCGAAGAGCCCGAATCTGGTTCAACTGTTCTGGTCCCTGAATTAAACAAGAACATGAACATTGGTCCCATGGTCAATGTCGATGATTTTATTGTGAATATCATCAGTGCAGAGAGCAAGCATTACGTTAAGGCCTCGTTCACGCTTGAACTTTCCAACGAAATCGTCAAAGAAGAAGTGGACAGACGTATGCCCCAGATACGAGACTCCATACTCCTCCTGCTTGGCAACAAGACCTATGAGGAACTGCAGGATCTGCAAGGAAAGAAGCAACTTAAAGCAGAGCTGATGAGTAAAATCAATGCTGTGCTGATTTCCGGCAGGGTAGATTCAATATATTTTACGGATTTCGTGGTTCAGTAATTTTTTTTACATTCCGGATATCACAGTGGAACCAATTCTCAGCAAAAAAGAAATTGATGATCTCCTTGCCGCGATCAAACAGGGGAAAGTAGCACTTGATCTCGACAAAGAGGCAAAAAGCCGTTTCACAAAGGACTGTGCTCCGGTAAATCTCTTTCAGGTCAATTCGCTCAGTGATGAGCTGAGCAAGTTACCGAATTTTGATATTATTCTTGACAACTTCTCCCAGAATCTGGCCATAACACTGACAAACAACCTCCAGAGAAACTTTTCCATCACCAGATCACAGATAGATTCTTCACATTTTCTTGATTTTCTCCTGGAGAATAAAGACGCCGGTGCAATAGCGGTTATCGATATATCCCCACTCAAGCATGGTGCACTTATTCTTATTGACGCGCTCATGTGCTTTACCATGCTGGAAATCATGCTGGGTGCTTCTACGGAAATTGAACATCTTCACCCTCAAAGGAAGCTCACTTCCATAGAACTTCGCATCATCCAGTCCATCATGGCAAAAGGCTGCGACGATCTCAACAGAGCGTTTGCTCCTCTGGTCAACCTCAATTCCAGCCTTTTAAAAGTTGAGAGCAATAGCAGACTGGTCTCTATTACCGAACCTGATGCGGAAATACTCGTTGGCAATTTCGACGTTAAAGTAGGGGAACAATCCGGAGAGATGAAAATAGTATTTCCACTTTCGACCCTGGATCCTCTGCAAGACGGACTCAGGGACCTCCTTAGTGTAAACAAAGCCAAGCAGGGGCTCTGGACAAAAATACTGGAAGAGGAAGCACGTAATATCTATACCGAATTAATAGCCCAGTCGGGAACTATAGCCATGTCCGTCAATGACGTACTTAACATGAAAAAAGGTGATACCCTCTTCTTAGATTATAATCCCAATTCCCCTTTGAAAATACTGGTCGAAAATAAACATAAATTTTATGCGATACCCGGGACTCATAATGGCAAAAAAGCTATAAATATAACCGGTGTCCACACCCAGGGAGCTTAGATATGGAGACGCCAAAGTCAAAAGAACGATCGGCGCGGCCGGACCCGGAAGAAATCAAAGAGCTGCTCGAAAAAGATGACGATAGCAGCGATACCTCTCTTTCCTCTCATGAAAAAGGAGGGGGAAATTCTTCTCGAGGTCTTGAATTTCTCTATGACGTACCATTGCAGGTATCCGTCGAGGTCGGGAGAAGCAAAATCCTGCTGAAAGACCTGCTCAGCATGTCCGAGGGGTATGTCATAGAACTTGAAAAACTTGCAGGAGAACCGCTGGATCTCTATGTCAATTCCAGACTTATAGCCCATGGCGAAGCAGTTCTTGTAGGCGACAAATTCGGCATACGTCTCACTGATGTGGTCAGCAAGAGCGACAGAGTTGAAAAACTGGGCTGAAATATGATCATTATGAACCGCTGCATCATAGTTTTAACACCACTTCTCTATATTCTTACGAGCCGTTCTGCTGAGGCCGCCGAACAATTCGATGCTGTTACTGCCGGCTTTCGTGTTCTCTGGGGTCTTCTCATCGTTCTGGCAATAATGTTTCTTCTCTATTATTTTCTGCGCAAACGGTTGACGTCTTTTCAGCAGCAGGGCAAAGGCCTTATAAAGGTGATCGAAACACGACATATTCTCCCCAAAAAAACTCTCCTGCTTATAGAAGTACGTGGAAGAGAGTATCTTGTCGGTGCAGGTAATGACACTATTGGCACAATAGTTCCTCTACAGCAGGGAACGTCTTTTTCTACCGTTCTGGATAAAACCGAGAAGAGTTTACAACAATGAAGCCAAAAGCCGTCGTTGTCACCGGAGTCTTTTCGATCAGCCTGCTTTTGATACCCGTTATGTGTAAAGCGATCGGTCTTCCAACCATAACCCTGGGTGTTGAAGACGCCCAGAGTACGGCTCAGGTTTCCAGCGCGTTGCAGGTTCTCTTTCTTCTTACCATCCTGTCGATTGCGCCGGCCATCCTGCTGATGATGACAAGCTTCACCAGGATAGTCATTGTGCTCGGATTTGTGCGCCAAGCCATGGGAACGCAGAACATGCCCCCAACGCAGATAATAATTGGCCTGTCTCTCTTTTTGACCTTTTTTATCATGTCACCAACATTCAATGCGATCAACAGAGATGCGCTGCAGCCATATCTCAACGAGGAAATAAGCCAGCAGGATGCCCTTGCTCAAGCGATTATCCCGATGCGAGAGTTTATGTTTGCCCACGTCATGGAAAAAGAACTCGAGCTTCTCGCCGACCTGACTCTTGCAGAAGAACCGGAGAACCGAGACGATATCCCGACAATGACGCTCATACCTGCTTTTATGCTCTCCGAATTAAAACGAGCCTTTCAAATGGGTTTTATGGTGTATGTTCCCTTTCTCGTCATTGATATGATAGTTGCTTCAGTACTTATGTCCATGGGAATGATGATGCTTCCCCCGGTTATAATCTCCATGCCGTTTAAATTATTACTCTTTGTACTTATTGACGGGTGGGGCCTCGTTGCCGGATCACTTTTACAGAGTTTTGGTTGAGACTCCAGGCAGAGACCTGGCTTCGAAATCCCGGCGCAATAGAGCGCCATACTGAAAATTGCTCCCGGCACCAATGGTTTTGCCGGTAAAGGAGGCAATATATGACACCGGACATGGCCGTGAATATCGCCAGAAAAGCTGTCCAGACAATTTTGCTCTGCGCCGCGCCGATGCTTCTTTCCGGCATGCTGATAGGCCTTATTGTCGCTATTCTTCAGGCAGCAACCCAGGTCAATGAGCAGACCCTGACGTTTATTCCAAAAATTGT
>JAZBNU010000288.1:0-7533 GCA_036350815.1 Desulfopila sp. | reverse complement strand
TATGTCGGTGTTCCAGACGGCAGGACCAAAATACAACCAGGAGATATTCTCATTAGCTACGGACGAGCCCAGGGTGTCGCGGAGATTGATGAGCGTAAAGTGGGCAGCAAAGGAAATCGGGAGCATAAAAAAAAGGTTGAAGAGCAGGTGCGTAAGAAAAAAAAGGAAAAAGAAAAAGACGAGCACTGATGTGTTTCTTGACTTTTCAGTCGGAATTATTTGCTTGGACAGGGAAATGGTATTTTTCTTCAAGAAAGCGAGCTTCAAAAATGGATATATTGCAGTTTGACTGGCAGCTAATCTGGTTTCATGCCTATCACTTGTTTGCTTCATTTGTTCTTGCCCTTCCATTGGGGTGGGATAGAGAAAAAAGCAATAGAAATTTTGGTTTACGCACATTTCCCCTGGTAGCAGTTGTCACCTGTGGTTTTATGATGCTGGGTATCTCTGTCATCGACAGTACAGATGGTGAGGCTCGTATTTTTCAGGGCATCATCACCGGGATCGGGTTTATTGGTGGTGGCTCCATCCTGACCAGCAGTGATAAGGTCAAGGGAACGGCAACTGCGGCCACCATTTGGAATACAGGCGCAATCGGGGTGGCAGTTGCTTACGATCGCTTCGAGATTGCCGTCATTCTGGCGGCATTAAATTTTTTTACTCTCCTGGTTTTCAAGGAGATCAAGCAAACTGTCACCGACGAAGAAGATTAAATAGGTAGAGATTTCGGGGGTATTGAAGGTAAAAGTGATTTTTCCGGAATCTCAAACTTGGTCACAATAAATATTTGGCCTTATTGTTGTATTCTATTTATGAAACATCACTTCCTGATGCTATAGTCACTCCGAATAGAATTTTTGTTCGCAGCGCCATTTCTTAATTCAGACTCGTTACCTTGGCTCGGCCCGAATACGAATACCGAAGCCGGAAACGTTGACTATCGGGTAGCTGTGGACGTTCGTGTTAAAAACCAGGGAGACTGTTGTTTTTTTTACGGGATACCTCGAAACAGGCTTCTCCTGTTTTGTTCATGAGATTGAGTTCTGCCTACCTGGCAGAGTGGGATTTATCAGGCCTGGTAGAGAGAATCAACAATGTCTGAATAATGGCACTGAATACGATTCTTTAGAAGAAGATTCTGGATTTCCAAAAGATCACCAGAGTGTTGTAGCACTATCTCCGCTCCTGATGGTAGCTTTGTGATGGGGTAACCGGAAGAGGTGAGAAGGGTAATAGCGTCGTTATACCGGTCTACGACAAAACCCATCAGGCTGAAGTCACTCATGTAGTTGAGAGGAATCTGAAAGTTCTCGAGATATTCTGCTCTGCAGGAAGAATCAATAGGGAAAATTGCTATTGTAATCATATGGTTGTGTTGGGAAGTTTCGCAGGTGATTCATGGTTGAAGATAGCATCTTTACAAATATAGGCATTCGGGGCGAGATTTGTCTTTCACTGTCCCTTATGCTTTTTGAAAAAATCCCAGATCAATGGTGTTATGTCAAAACCCGCGAGACTGCTGTCATCTTTGATAAAGACAGGGCCGGGCCATTGGTGGCCCCAGCCGTCAATGGTGTATACCTTGATTTCACTGCCTTCTGCACAATTCTGCCAACTACGTAAAAAGACTTTCTGGTTATATAAGCTCTCCTGCCGGTAGGCCCAACTGCACCCATTATTGCTCAGCCAAAAAGAAATGGAATCGGCCAGGGGCAGATACTGTCTTTTCCCATTTTTAGCAGTGCTGCTTCCGCCGTCAATGGGTATGGCCTGGTCATCTATGCCGTGAGCGATAAATAAAGGGACAGGCTTTTTGGGCGGTAAAGGCATCCACCAAGGATCATCTGGGGTAGCCCGACCTCCTGCGGAAGCTCCAAGAGCTGCTGCTCCTGAAATCGTTGTGCTCCTTTCCGATGCATATCTGTAGGCCAGCATTCCGCCATTTGAAAACCCTGCAATATATATGCGTTTTCGATCAATGGATATCCTCTGAGCTGCGGTATCGATACATTCATCAATAAATGCCACGTCGTCGAGGTCGTCACTGGCTGCTTTTCCACAGCAATGCCCAGCATTCCAATGCTGAATAAAACCGAAGATACCCATGCCGTTAGGGTACATCACCACAAACTGTTCTTTGTCGGCCAACTCGCTGAAACCGGTTTCCTGCTCCATGATCTCAGCTGTGCTGAATGCTCCGTGTATGACCACCACAAGAGGATAGGCAGTTTCGATGTTAAAGTTTGTTGGAAGATGGATGAGAGCAGTACGGCGCACCCCGTTAATTGTTGATTTGACTTTCATTTCCAGAGTTGAGGACGGCTGCAGTTGAGCATTGTTGAAGGAAGCGGCACAACCTGCCAACAGGGGTAGCAGTATGTAGCACCACAATCTATAATGTAGAGTTATGCGCAAATTTCCCATTATTTTTCCCAACAATTTCTATCCTCCATTGCATCCTTGCGAGATTTTCAAAACGAATGGCAATTCCCTCAATAATAACAAGTTTTGGGAAAACTCTATCAGATTTTGATCATAGAAACAAATTTTCTCGATATAGCAAGGAGGTAATGTGGGGTCGAAGGATGTGCAAGAGTTGAGACTTTCGGCTCAATGGTAGAGATTAATGCTGTTTTTTTTAGGGAGGTATTTTGGACACCGTTGTTGGCTTTATTTTGAGAGAGCTGGATGCAGAAAAATTTTTGCAAGGTGTCATGAGGAAACCTGCGATCTGCCATGGGTATAACAAAGACAGCCCCGGGTATAGAAATTTTCTATGAGTAATAAAAATTTCATCGTAATTATCTATTGATTGATCTTCGTCTTAGATGAGGGTACCATTTAGTATATGAACCGGTCACTGAGCTGACCGCAATCAGCGGGGCATCTATTGATGGAGCCTTGCGTAAACCTCTGCCAGGAGGGTTTATGAAGAAAAAAATGAAGAAACTGCTGGCCGGACTGGGAATTGCCGGTTTGCTGAGTACCGGAGGAATTTCGGTACCTGGGGCCATGGCGTCCGGCAGCGGGTGAGGAGCAAAACCCAGTGCCGGAGGCACTGAGATGAAAAAACCTGCTGCAGGAAGCGGCTGAGGCGGCCAATCGGGTGCCGGGAGCACCCAGACTGAGCAGCCGGCGGAAGAGCCGGCCGAACCTGCCGTTCCCGCTGTGGGAAGTGGCTGAAGCGGCACCAAAGACAGCGCCGGGAGCGCTGAACAAAAGCCGATAGAAAAGAAGGAAGAAATAAAGGGCAAGAAAAAGAGCGGCTGAAGCGGTTGAACGAACGTGCGGTCGCACGTTGCCTGCCCTCGAGGGTCGCTGTGCCAGTTTGCCGGCAGCGACTCTCTCTCGTTTTTGCTGATCAAACATTATGAATATGAAAAATGGGTAATGATCTGCAGCAGGTCTATCCTGTCAGCAGTACTCTTCTGCCGCAGCGATATCACAATGTTCCTGTCGAGCAACTGCCTCGATTGCTTCGCCGGCAGCCGGAAGACGAAGTCCCAGCCTTTCTTGCCGATCTGGCTGAAATTGAACTGGCGGCCTTTTATCTCGCAGGCCACTCCTCCTCGTTGCCGAATTGCGTGACGAAACTGATAGTTCGCCCCGGAGTGGAGCTGCTCCAGCCAGCCTGGAATGGACTTCCCGAATTTCTTTATCACCGTGATCCTTCGAAGGTGCAACCGGGTGAGGCTTTAGTTCTGCTGATCCCCGGTTGTGACGGACACCCACTGCAGATTGTTACACCGTCGACGTATCAATTGCTTGCCCTGAAAATTGCCGTGGAACAGCTTGATCGCCGCTCAGTGGCGCGGGAGGGTGGCGTCAGGGTCGCTCTTGTTGATCGAATTATTGCCGCGGCGATACGAGAGGGACTACTCCTGGCCCCGTCAACCGCCATTGTCCGACCGAGGTCCTACTTCGAAGAACCGGTTCAGTATCCGGACAGGTTATGTGCCGATGTGTTCACCTTACAGTGGCACATCACTCAGGCCTGTGATCTCCATTGTCGCCACTGTTACGACCGGAGCAACAGAATGGCAGTGACCCGTGAACAGGGGCGTCAGGTGCTTGATCAGTTCTTTGTTTTCTGCGAGTCCATGCATGTTACCGGACAGGTTTCCTTTACCGGTGGTAATCCTCTGATGCATCCACGCTTTGACGAACTCTACAGGGAGGCGGTAGACCGCGGATTCATGACCGCCATTCTCGGTAATCCAACATCCCGTTCGGTTCTTGAGCGCATTGTCACCATGCAGAAACCCGAATTCTATCAAGTCAGTCTCGAAGGCCTGCGCAAACACAATGACTATATCAGGGGGAAAGGCCATTTTGACCGGGTCCTGGAGTTTCTCGCTCTGGCTCGGCAAATGCAGATATATACCATGGTGATGCTGACCCTTACCCGGGATAATATGGATCAGGTCCTGGCGCTTGCCGAAGTGCTGCGTGAGAAGACCGACCTGTTTACCTTTAACCGCCTGGCAATGATGGGTGAGGGAGCAACACTGGTATCACCGCCGCCGCAGCGGTACGAATCGTTTCTCGCGCGTTACCTTGAGGCGGCGGCAAATAATCCGATCATGAGCCTCAAAGACAGCCTCTTTAACATAATCTTAGAACGGAAGGGTCAAAAGGTAACCGGTGGCTGTGCCGGATATGGCTGCGGGGCTGCCTTTAATTTCGTCTCATTGCTGGCTGATGGTGAGGTGCATGCTTGTCGCAAGCTTCCCTCATTACTCGGTAACCTCTATCACCAACCGCTTGAGGAGATCTACGCTACTCCACTTGCTGAACAGTTCCGTGAAGGGAGCTCAGCTTGTCGCCACTGCCGCCTGCGACCAGTCTGTCGTGGCTGTCCGGCTGTTGTTTCCGGAATGCAAGGGCAGGATATTTTTACCGATATCGACCCTTACTGTTGTATAAAGTGAACAGAGCAGGCTGTTTTCAATCGATATAGAGATCCGCCCTGTCGCTTGCACCGTTATTTGTCACCTGATAGGAAGCGCCGCTGGGTATATGGTGGATAAGGATGTCGTTTTTCATCCCTTCCAGGGTCGAAGTCAGCCAATCTGGGTGGCTTGACCAGAAATGGTTGTCAAATGTTTTCCCTGCAGGGGCCAGGACGGTACCTATAAGTCGGCCATTCATGGTATCATAAAGGTGCAGCTGACTGTGTTCTCCGTCCAGAGCGGAAATGCGGTTCCCGTCAGGAGAAAGGGATGCGGAACAGCCTTTGGCGATGGCGCGCACCTCATTTTCTTGCAGGCTGATCAGGCGCACCCGGTAACCGGTCAAGGTTTTTTCCGTAGCAGCCGCCAACCTGCCGGAAACGTCAATATCAATTTCTCGGAAATCCCCCTCAATGGCAAGTGGCTGAACCTGGCCGTCGGGCAGGGAGACCTGGTAGAGTTTTCGGCCGTCGGCAAACAGCAGCCATCTCCCGTCGGCTCCGAAGGCAAAAGTGTGGAGGGTGTCGGCCTGGGCCGCAACTAAGATGTTTTTCGAGTGTATATCCATTATTACCAGCTGATTGGCAACGATAAAACCTACAGAAGTGCCGTCAGGTGACCAGCGCGGAAAACGGCCGGAGGGTGCCAGTCTCTGGTGTTGGGCGCCGGCAATGTCATGCAGAAAAATACCACCATGGTGTTCATAAATAACTCTGCCGGAAAGACCATCGGGCAGCCTTTTCAATACACCGGTTGCCGGTTTCTGCGATGGAACTTGAGAATAGCCGCCGGAACTTTCCGGGAAGAGCAAGGAGCTGCTGCAGACCACAAAGACCGAGAAAAATGTGAAACGAAACCAGAAATTCAAGGGTGAAGAAAGGGAGGAACGTGCTGTTACCGCCGGAACTTTCCGGTTCTTCAGCCCCGGCAGGAGCAGAAGCAGTATGGCGATACCACCGAGGAAATAGCCGTAGACCTGGGTGATGAGATGGTGTGAGATCGACGAGGTGACGGCAAGGTGTTCGGAATATCCCAGCAGCTGGAAGACCACAACCCAGGCGCCTTCATAGGCTCCAAATCCGGCGATTCCGGAAATTGGCAGGCTGGCAGCAAGTTCTGCACTACAAAGGCCGAGGAAAACCTTGGCCAGAGGAAAATCAGCTGTAGTCAGACCCAGCGGCAGAACCAGTCCCAGAAAGAGAACAAAGTTAGCTCCGTATTTGCTGCAACGCACCCCGAAAGAAAGGGCGAGAATGCGCCAGTAGCATCCGCTGGCTCTTGTGTGGCGTAGCTGTGCCCCGGTGTCGCTGATAAGACGGTGCAGGGATACTTTCCATGCCGCTGGAAAAATGTTCAGGCGTGACATGGCGGCGTTGACGAGATTACAAAGATTTGGCAGCATCAGGAGAAAAAAGATTGACAGTAGGGTTAGGCTCAAACCAACCCCGATCAGAACTGGGCCGGAGCTTTTTCCGAGGCCTGCCAGAATAATTGCCGGTAAAATAAGAAGGGCCAGGGCGATGATGTCGAAGAGGAAGGCGTGGGCAAAGCTTGAAAGAACCGGCGCCATAGGTACGCCAAGACGGGTTCGGACAAGATAAACATAGATCAGGGTGCCGAGACGTGCCGGCAGCAGGTCCGAGAAAAGATTACGGACCAGGGTTATTAAAAATAGAGGCAGCTGGGGTACGGCGTGGCCCGATACTTTGAGCAGCAGCTGATACCGCCAGGTCCGGAAAATACTCATGGAGAGGGAGAGAAGAATAAAAAGCACTATCCACGGTTTTGCAAGACCTTGGATAAGATAGACAACTTCATCAAAGGAAACCCGGCTGAAAAGAAAAGAAAAGACCGCGAAAGTGACGATCAAAGAAAAAAACCATAGATGTATCCGTTTCAAAAGCTGCATATTTTTTTAATCTGCTGAGGTGATTGTCCAGTGTGGACCAGGTAACACCTTGCACCCTCGTTTCGTAACATAATCCGGAATTCTGCAACGGCAAGGAAGTTTGATCAAATTCTATAGAAGAGAGAGCTTACAGATGGAAAAACAATCGGCTGTGCGGCATTACGCAAAAAACAGGAAAAAGGGAGAGAAAAAGAATTATTGCGCATTTCCCGAGAATACAAGAGTATATCGAGGCGCTACTTGTGTTTCAAAATTAAGGGAGATGATAGTGTGATGATTCGCTGTTTTGATTATAAAAAATAGGGATCTTCGCAGGATACATGGAGCAAAAAAAATCAAAATGCTTGGTCTGTGGCTGCTTTTTAGCGAAGCAGGTTAAGCAATTTTTTAAAGTTGCAAAAACGCTTGAAAGGACAGCAGGAAAAAGATAGGATATTTTGTGCTGATGATGGCTGGTATAGATAAATTTATGTTAAAGTTTAGAGAGCTTATAGGCGATGAGTTGCCATTTTGCTGGTATCCGTTGAAAACATATCCTGATTACCCCTGAAACTCAGCATCGTGATTTTAAGGGGGCAGGGTCGCTCTTTTCTCGGGTGTCTGCAGCCAGGATGGCTGCAGTCAAGCCCCCATGGAAGGGTTTATGGCGTCCCGTGAAAAGAGTGATCCTGC
>JAZBNU010000287.1:0-3456 GCA_036350815.1 Desulfopila sp. | reverse complement strand
TAAGATCTTTGCTCCCGGAACCAATATTCCATTCCGCCATACACTACCCTTATATTTTTTCAATTTACTCTCTGTTAAGAGCATCACTGTGTTGGTGCTGGAACATCTGTTTCCATAGATTGTAGGCCCATTTTTTCCACAAGGTTAAACGGCAACTTCAAAGTGCGGCGGAGAATATCAACCGGATAGGTGACGATCTCCTTGATTAGAGAGTAATTCACTTCTGGGTCATCAAGTCTTCCTTCAAGTTTTACGGTCAATGATTCGTCTTCGTCTTTTCCCGTGAGCATGTAACCTACAACAGGAATTTTACCTATGTTTTTACTGGCCTGGGTTTTGAGCTGAATATCCATATCTATCTGGTTTTTGGAAAAATCAATTTCCCCCTTGCCTGTAGCATGGAGCTCAGGAGATATTACGTCTATCGACTCAAAACGGGCCACCTTGTCCTTATATTCTACCCCGATAACCGCAGAATCGATTGGCAATCCTTTCGTGTTAAATTCAGGCAGGGAGAAAGTCGCGAGTGCTGGTACAGTATCTATAAAAGCCATCACATTGTGCATTATTGCAAGTTTCTTTAAAACAGTATTTTTTATATCAAGAATAGCCGTAACTTCGTCAAATGTTCCTACTGCAGCCATTGACATCCGGCCACCATGGAATCTGGAGTTATGTATAAGTGCCCCCATGAATTCATCATTTAAATCATTGCCATCAACCATAAAATGACCTTTCTTCAGATGCAGCAGGATTGTTCCAGGTCCGTGACTCAGATTCACCAGGAGTTTGCCACCTTGGAGTTCAAGGCTGAAAGTATCGGCCAGAATGCTACTTTTAGGACTTATATAAATCTGGCTGTAGTCAGCATTTAAATTGAGTACAAAAGCTTTTCCATTATCCTTTTTTTTATCTGGTTTCTCATCTGTTGCTGGAGTGCTTTGAGAGCGATCGTTCAACAGTTGTTTTATAGCGGAAATGTTATAGCCGATATTTTTGGATCGGATACTAATGGTGTTGTCAATATAATCCAGGTCAAGATCCCTATTAATCGTTGCAAAAACACCTTCATCTTCTATTTTTCCGGTGATATGCAATGCATTGACGGGAATATCATCTTCAACCAATAGTGGATATGGAGCTTTAATATCAGCGGAGAATTCGTAGGGCTTCTTGCCGTTCACTGAAGACAGAACCAGGCGGCCTTCTTTGATCTGATATTTCTGCAGGATTTTTGAGCGGCTGTACACTTTGGAGAGATCACCAAAATTTGCAGACCAGTTTTTTTCTTCGTCTGAAGTTATCCTTAAATCAAAGGTAGGGAAAGAGATAACGTATTTTCCTCCCACGCCGCTGACCTCTATATCTACATTTCTGCCAAGTTTCAGTCCTTCTTCGAGGTTTTCGCTCATAACTTCTATCTTATTAAGAGAATAGTACCCCTTCTTGACTTTCGTGTTGAAGTACCCAGCCAGATAACTATCAAAAAAGTCTCCGTAACTTATCCTGCTCTGCTTAACGGTAAAAATCTCATCTTCATATTCAAAATCAGAAGGATAGACTTCAATAGGCATTTTGTTCAATTCCCACAGGGCTGTTTCTGTCGTCTTAATTACAAAGCCTTTATCATATACAATGTCAACCGCAACATGTGGACTCTTGAGTTCCAGATCATTGACATAATACTTCAAGAGATCGCAGGTGAAATCTGCATGCTTTTTCTTAATGGAGAACTTCCCAGAAATTTCTGTGGAAATTCCAGGAGGAAGGCCTAATTGCACAGGAGGCATTTCAATGGCAAGATCATCTAAAATAACCGGAGCACGGAAGGCCCCAAGTTTCAACTCCAAAGAATCGAGCAACCAGGAGGAAGGTCTCGCTTCAAGATAGTGACCGCCAGGATCGAAGTGGTATTTCGCTAGCGCAGGGCTCGATCTATCAACGTCCAGCTGAGACTCTCCAAGCTTAATATCCAATTTCAGGAGGTTGATATCTAGATCCCCCGTTTTCTTTTTCGCCTGGATAAGTCCCGAAACCTGAGCCGTAAACAAATCTAGGTAACTGATTTTCAGCCGGTCTATTGTCACATCTGAATCAACCAATGTAATGCGACCATCCTCAGCTTTATAGTTCTTCCCATCCCATTCAATGGTGCCTTCATCAATTTCGAAAACCCCCTCAGCCTGAACGTTAATTTTGTTAAGGATTATGGCCAGGCGAAGATCAGTTTTAGTTGTGCCACCAATCTGTTTGAATGGTAGTTTTATGTTGTAATAATTCAGGAGTGTCAGGATATCATCATTGGCAACCGCACGAGTTTTTATATAGGCGGTAAGTAGAATGTTATTCGGATCGTTGAAGCTAATTTCAAGCCAGCTTTCACCGCCATCCTGCCCGTAGAAGGTTGCTTCATGGGGTTTTATAATCAAAACACCTTTGGTAAAGAGAACTTCGGTATACCTGGCCTTTATTGGTTCAAGACCTGGAGCAAAGGTATATTCAGTATCATCAACCCGGACTTCAGCTTCCAGAGTATTAAGGATTTCTTTCGGGTCGTTCCAGGGCAGAGATCCTTTGAATGATTTCAGATGATATCTACTGCCCGAAAGATAATCGGTAATCCAACGCTGTATTGAATGGTTTAGACCAAAAAGGTCTACCAGAGGCGAAATTGAGCGAATTTCTCCTCCTTCCTTACCCTCAAATGAGAGGTTTTTTCTATCCGCTGCAAACGTCAGATCCACTGGAAAACTTTCATTAATAACGGTGGAAAAATTGCCAGTAGCCACCACATTTTCAAGATCAACGCTTACATTTCCTACAACAGCTGAGTTATATTTTTTGCTGCTGCAATTCAGGATATCTACGGAGAGGTTGCTCTCTTGCAGTTCAAGCTTCGCTCGCAGTTCGAGATCTTCGTTTTCAACGTTTATACCATAACGGTCATCGTCATTCTGACTAATTTTAACAGCCCCCTGCCAGGTCCCGATTTTTAAATTTTCAATGTTTACGTTTCCCAGAAACCATGACAACAACTGAACAGTTTTTGATACAGTTGTAAGAGGCAGTTCTTTCTTATTGGCTTTTTCCTCCTGCAGTCCCCCTCCTAACACAAGAGTACCAATATCTACTTGGAGTTTATCTTTCCAGATGAGGGAACAATTTGATATGGACAGTGTTTCAAAAGACAATTGTTGAATATTCACTCCACGAACCAGCACGACCCCTGCAGCCACAAAGCAAATTGCAAAAAATACTGAAAGCCCGAATGTGGTCCAGACCAGCCTTTTTCTCCATGGCCTTTCAGTGACTGGAATGGAACTCTTTTTAAGAGTTTTCAAAACTTTCTTCCCTTGGAAAACATATAATGCAGGCTATTTAGGTTAAGCATTGTTTGCCATGCTCAATCTCCAACCTTGTATAAGCCACTTCGCCCTGTTATCATCCGGCTGCCTT
>JAZBNU010000286.1:0-4877 GCA_036350815.1 Desulfopila sp. | reverse complement strand
GCAGTCCTGGCTGTTGCATCGGTTATATCCAAGAGCCGCAGGGCTGCAATAGAAGGGGAAAAGACAAGATGAGAGATGAGCAGCCCGATTCGTATGGTAAGAATTGTTAAAAGCACAGCCATAAAGAGATAGCGGCTGCCATCGAGCTCCGTTAAGGGGGTGAGAAAAAAGAGCAGCAAAACGACGACTGCAAAAATTGCCAGATCGGCCATTGCCATAACCATTCGGAGCAGCCCTGCCCAGAAACGCATATAGCTGCCAAGCTCCGGTATTTTCACCTCCTCTGATTGGTCGTGAAAACTCGGAGTCAAGTTTCTAAAGAACAGCACGGCAAGATATCCCGCTACGAGAATCAGCATGATATACATGAGATTGAAAAAAACGGAGATGTAACCTTTTGTAACGCCAAACTGGAGAAAGACGTTGCGGAGATATTCCGGCATGCGGGACACAGTACTTAAAAGCACCTCGCCCCTGGTTTCCATCAACTCCTTATCGTTTGAATCGAATAGATGCAGCCAATCAACGATTGCAGCATAGAGTGTCGATACCCCTTCTTCAGCTTGCTCCCGGGCTTTCGCCGTGTCGGTCAGCTCCACAATCAAGAGATCTCGTACCTGCTCATCACTGAGCCTGGCGAGTAAAGGACTGATTTCTTCCTGGCCTACTTCCGCGAGGTTCCTGTCCGTGCTCTCTTTACGTTCAGCTGAACACACAGAAGTTGTCATGACAATCAGGGGCAGGACAAGAAAGATCAACACATTCATATACCGGACGGGCATCATCATTATCGCTACTCCTTGTCATTCACCTCCGCATTGAAAATAGCAGCCTATATAATGCGCAGGTTACTTTTAACCTTCGGCCGTGACCTTTCTGCAAAACACCTGAGGAAGGATATCGCTATTGTAGCCTGTTCATGGTATTTGTCATACTCGTAAATATACTGGTTTACCAAAATAAAGCAGAAAACACCGGCCTGTTGGCTGTAACCTCATCCAACCTCATACATTGATGCCTGACTCTATTTTTTTCTCAACAAAAAAAACCATTTGCTTTCTTCTCATACTCCTCTGTCAGCTTCTGCCGCAACAGGTAATCGCTCAACCCCCCCAAAATTTTGATGAAGAAGAACTCCTCGCGGCGAACAGCATCTTTACAGGGGATCTCGATGCCATGGTCAAACGGAGGCTTATCAGGGTACTGATACCCTATAATCGTACCTTCTTTTTTTTCGACGGTGCTGAACCAGAAGGGATAAGCTACGAAAATGCCAAACTCTTTGATCAGTTTCTCAACAAAAAGTTTGGCACAGGAACGCTCAAAATACATATGCTCATCATTCCCACTCCGCGGGACAAGCTTTTCTCATGGCTGGTCCAAGGCAAAGGCGATATCGCCATCGGTAATCTGACCATCACCGACGAAAGGTTGCTGCATGTTGACTTCAGCGACCCTTTTGCAGTTGATATCAAAGAGATCCTGGTAACACATCGCCGCCAGGAGAAACTCGCCAACCTCTTCGATCTTGCCGGTATGGAGATTCATGTACGTAAGTCGAGCAGTTATTTTGAGCATATCGAGCTTCTCAATGAAACCTTTGCCGGGGCTGGCAAGAAGCCTATTACCATCGTTGAAGCCAATGAGCACCTCGAAGATTCCGATCTTTTGGAGATGGTCAATGCCGATCTCATTCCGGCAGTTATCATTGACGAACATATGGGAAAATTCTGGGAGAACATATTGACAAACATTCACCTGCATCAGGATATCAGAATCAACAGCGGGGGACGGATAGCCTGGGCCCTTCGCAAAAACAGTCCACAACTCAAAGCTGTCATCAACGAGTATGCCGCCGGCTCTAAAAAGGGAACACTGCTTGGCAATGTAATTATAAATCGATATCTCAAGAACACTGAATATATAAGAAATGTAGCCGAAGGGGAGGATGTTGCCAGATTCCGAAGAGCTGTCAATCTGTTCAAGAAATATGGCGACACGTATTCTTTTGACCATCTTATGCTGATCGCTCTTGCTTACCAGGAATCACGACTCAACCAGGAGCTCACAAGCGATGCTGGTGCGGTCGGTATCATGCAGATGCTTCCCTCCACAGCAAAAGACCAGCATGTGGGTATAACGAATATCGAGAAACTCGAACCAAACATCCATGCCGGGGTCAAATACCTGCGTTTCCTCTCCGACACGTATTTCCCCGCGGATCTGGGGTTCGACCCGCTTAACAGGGCATTCTTCACCTTCGCTGCCTATAACGCCGGCCCCGCAAAGGTCGCTTCCTTGCGCAAGGAGGCTGCCAGGATGGGGCTTGACTCTAATACCTGGTTCAACAATGTGGAAATAGTCGCGGCAAAACGGATCGGCAGGGAAACGGTGCAGTACGTAAGTAATATTTTGAAGTATTATGTGGCCTATAAACTGCTCGAAGACCGGCTTGAGGCTCTGGCGGATACCCCTCCGGTACACTGACCATCGGTCGATAATCGAGTCATGCTGGCTGCTTGCCGTCGTGGGCCGGGCGACCATTGCTTTTCGCGAAATCGGCCTCTCCAGCCTGGTTAATAAAGGGAAAAATGAACCCATGAAAATCCCACCACTCACGCCCATTGAACAGGATATCGAAAGACTGCATTTTGAGGAGCTTCTTGCCGATATTTCATCCAAATATATAAACTTGCCCGTTGATCGAATAGATGCCGAGATCGAAGACGATCAACAGCGCATTTGCAAATGTCTCAACATTGACCTCTCTACGCTCTGGCAGTGGGAAGACGAGTCGAACCGCTTCCTTATATTGACGCATCTCTACTCTCCTCCAGACGGCCCGAAACGCCCCGAAAGAATAGAGGTACAGACGTCGTTTCCCTGGAAACTCCAACAGATGGAACTGGGAAAGACACTTGCTCTGACAACTGAGCAAATGGTGCCGGAGGCGGCTGTCGATCAGGAAACCAGACGATTCTATGGTGTGAAATCTACAGTGGTCACACCACTTTCTGTAGGAGGCGGCCCACTGATAGGCATTCTGAGCTTCGATACTCTGTGGGTTGAACGCCACTGGCCGGAGGATGTCATCAAGCGACTGGTGCTGGTTGCCCAGGTCTTCAGCAACGCCCTGTCACGCAAGGGAATGGAAAAAGCTCTGCGCAGCAGCGAAGCCCGCCTCCGCCTTGCTGCCGATTCAGCTGAAGCCGGCCTCTGGGAGTATAGTGTCGAAACCGGGCTCTTCTGGGCCACGCGGCGGGCTCTGGAGATCTTCGAGCATTCCTCCCGAAGCGAGCCGCTGTCTATGCATAGAGTGGAGCAGTTCATTCACACGGAGGATCTTGAGCGCGTGCGTCTGGCCGTCGACCTGACTTTTGAAAACGACAGTGCGCTCGATATAGAATACCGTGTACAAGCTGGCGACGGATCCTTGAAGTGGATACATTCCAAAGGGGAACCCTACTTCAACACAGACGGCACCCCAGACAGGCTGCTTGGAGTCTCAACAGATATTACAGATCGTAAAACTATCGAGTTAAAACTCCGTTCCAGCGAGGAACGGCTGGCCTCAGCCCTTGGTATTGCTGATCTGGGTTTTTACGAGATGGGAGCGAGTTACACCATGCAATTTGTCGATAGCCGTATGCGGCAGATTCTGGGGATCCCACCCAGTGAGAAAGAACCTCGCCAATTCTGGCTGAACCATATCCACCCGGACGAAGGCTATTATGTCCAAAATATTATCCGGAAGGTGGTCCAGGAAGGAGAAGATAATTTTTACCTTGATTACCGCTATATCCACCCGGATCGGGGAACTATCTGGTTGTGCCATCTATCACGCGTTCTGGAGCGAGATGAAACCGGCTTCGCCAGTCGCATTATCGGTGTAATACAGGACATCACTGAAAGAAAACAGGCGGAAAAGTCACTCATCGAAAGCAAGAAGGTTCTCAAGAGCCACAAGAAAGATCTTCAAAGACTTGCCGGGCGACTGATTGCCGTGCAGGAGGAGGAGCTGCGCAGGCTCTCCAGGGAACTGCATGACGATTTGACGCAGAGACTGGCTGCAGTGGCCATCGAATGCGGCAAACTGGAACTGCAGCAAGACAGACAACCCGATGACCGTAAAGCCCTGACTCGCATCAAGGAGGAGCTGATTAATGTATCCCGTGACGTCCATAGCATGTCGCGGCAGCTCCATCCGACGATCATCTCGGATCTTGGCCTGATCAGTGCCATAAAAGAAGAGGTTGCGGTGATAACCCGTCGGGAAGGCATCGAAATAGCGTTCGAGCATACCCAACTGCCTGACGACATTTCCGAGGATATTTCGCTGTGCCTCTACCGGATTATCCAGGAAGGGCTCAAGAATGTGGTGTCCCACTCCGAGTCCGAGCGCTGTGAGCTTGTTTTGCACACCGATGAACGTGGCTACCGTCTTACCATCGGCGACAACGGCGTTGGTTTCGACCATCGCCAGGTAAAGCACAAGCCTGGGCTGGGGCTGTCGAGCATGCGGGAGCGGGTGCTGCTGGTCAACGGTGATTTTCGCATAGATTCACATCCAGGACAGGGAACCGTCGTCCATGTCAGCATACCATTTCAGGAGAGGTAAAATGAAACGTCCACGAATAGTGCTTGCCGACGACCACAGTATTGTCGCCGAAGGTTTGCGTAGCCTGATTGAACCCGAATTTAATATCGTCAAAATTGTCGACAACGGCCGGGCGCTGGTTGATGCCGTTGATACTCTCCAACCGGATGTTATCATCGTCGATATCTCCATGCCGCTTCTCAACGGAATCGATGCGGTCAGGCAGATCCGCAAAGCAAACAAAGAGGTCAAGATTATCTTTCTTACCATGCACCCCGAT
>JAZBNU010000285.1:0-10822 GCA_036350815.1 Desulfopila sp. | reverse complement strand
GATGGACCCTTCCACGGCCATTCATCTGTACTATATTATCCGAGAGGCGGTTTTTAATGCGGCTCGTCATGGTCGACCGGACAAAATTGAAATCCACCTGCTTACCGAAGAACGACGTCTTCGACTGGAAATAAACGATGACGGGTGCGGTTTTTCAGATGAGTCAACCCGAAAGGGTATTGGTCTGCACACCATGAAATACAGAGCCAAGGCAATTGGTGCAAACCTGATAATAGATTCCCGTGAAGGGCATGGCACCTGTATTTTGCTGGAAGGAGAGATGTAAGAGCATGACAAAGATACTGATAGTCGATGATCATCCTATCCTGAGAATGGGAATGAAAGAGCTGCTCAATCAGGAGGATGGCTTTGAGGTTTGTGCGGTGGCGGAAAATATTGCCTCGGCGAGAAAAGCCATCACAGAAACAGAGCCGGATATGGCTATCATCGATATATCTCTTGCCCGGGAGAACGGGCTGGATCTGGTGAAAGAGATCAGCTGCAGTCGCAAGAACATTGCGGTTCTTGTGCTCTCCATGCATGATGAGTCGGTCTGGGCGGAACGTGCCATCCGTGCCGGAGCCCGGGGCTATATCATGAAAAAAGAAGCTGCAGAGTCCATCGTCTCTGCTGTCAAAAATATCCTGGCGGGCAAAGTGCATGTCAGCGAAAAAATTATGGCTCGCCTGCTCGATAAATTTCATGTCAGCCCTGACTCGAGTTATGCCCCGACGGAAGAAGCCCTGACAGATAGAGAGCTCGAGGTGTTCAGGTTGATAGGGCATGGGCTGTCGACTCGGGAAATTGCCTCCCGGATGAACCTGGGGATAAAAACCATCGGCACTTACAGGGACCGGATAAAACAGAAGCTTTGTATCAAAAGTGGTGCTGAGCTGACCAGAAGAGCCGTTCTCTGGACGGAAAAAGACAATGCCGGTTCTCAGACCTATGGTTCTGTAGGGAAAACACCTACCTGACGATTTCCATTTTTCTTACCTCATAAAAGGTTTTCCACCGATTTTATCTCTTTTCTTTTTTGTCTATAGTACTGAGCATTCCAATGTGTACCAGGAGAGTGCGGCAGTCTACTCACGCAGGCAATATCTTTTGCTGCTGCCTCTCAAGTGAGCGGGAGAGTATTTCCCGAGGCATGTATAGACAAGGAGATGTATGCATACGAGTTTTTCCACCACATGTGTCTGCGCCGGTGATGACGGCCGGATCATCCTTGAATCGTATCGGGGCACGCTGCGTCCCGGTCAGCCGTTTGAAGTTGACCTGGACAGCAATGTGTTGATGGCGGGCGGATTTACCCTGTTATCTCCTGATACTCCTTTTCCTCTCTCTCCAACCCTGCAGCTGCAACTTGATTTCGCCTCTTCAACGGAAACTGAGCTGCAGGATCTGGCTGAGGCCGAACTTCTTCGCCTCCAGGCCCTTACTTACCAAGCCTATCAGGTAAATGCGGATCCGCGCGTCTGTGTCATCAGTTCCAGAGTGACAGAACTCAATACCTTTATTGAGACCTATGGCGGTGTCCTCGATATTCATGCCGTGCTGGTGAACAGCACTTCACTTGAGTATCCGCAGGTAACTGATTTCAAGATTGACCAGACCGCACAGGGGTGCAGGGTTCACTACACTAGACGTTCTCCAATCAATATGCAGCAGTGCACCTATTGTGGTGCTTGTGGGGCGACCTGTCCGGAAAGGTGCATCACACCGCATCTGCTTATCAACTTTGAACAGTGTTCTTCCTGCAAGGAATGTGAAAAAGTCTGTCCTTCAGGGGCTGTTGATATTTTGGCTATGGAGGAAGTGACCGTTACGGTTCCGGCTGTGATTCTATTAGCTGATATCAATGATGATACTACTGATACTTTAGAAAACGTTTATCGTGAAAACGATTTGGAGCGCTATTTTAAGACCGTTTTTTCCGATGAAATCAAAGAAGTTGTCTGCCATAACAACAGCATCTGCCAATACAGCGGGAGGCTCGGTACCGGCTGTGCCCGCTGTGTTGACAGTTGTCCGCACCAGGCTCTGAGCAGGAACGAACGTGGTATTGCGATTGATCACATACGTTGTCGTGAATGCGGCAACTGTATCGCCGTCTGCCCCACCGGGGCAATGCAGAACGGGTATTTCAGCGATGAGGTCCTGCTGCAGTACCTCCACAGGATTGGTGCCGGCAGACAAAGAAACCTCATCATTGGAGACGAACACTCCCTCCATCTGCTCTGGTGGCTGAAGAGAGGAACTCCCTCGGAAAATACACTCTTTTTAGAGTATCCAACGGTACAGGCACTTTCTCTTTTTCATTTTTTATTGTTTTTCAGTGCAGGCTATCAGCGGATCACGGTTCTGCAGGGAGAGAATGAGAGTGGCAATACTACCCTGCTGCGTGAAATAGAAAAGGGCAATGCTGTTATCTCATCTCTTTTTGGGCTGCAGGATTGTGTAAACAGTATTGATCCTTCGAAGTATCAGGGTGAGGGTGGAGGAACCGAGAGGCCCCATCCTTTGCGATCCTTTCATATTCCCCAGACCTTCAAGAATCGTCGGGCCGCACTTGTTGATATTCTCCAGCACATGCTTGCAGCGGCAGGCAAAGATCTTGATGTGCGTGCAATGAGCTCCGATTTCCTTTCAGTCACCTGTGATGATGCAAATTGCACCCAGTGTCTCGCCTGTTTGAATGAATGCCGAACATCAGCCCTGCAGGCTGATGAGGAGAATCTTTCCCTTACCTATAATGGAGGATTGTGCGTCGGGTGCGGTGTCTGTGTCGAGGTTTGCCCGGAAAACGTTCTGAGTATGGCGGCAAATACCCGTATCAGTGAACAGTTCCTGCAGCGTAAAAGTATCGCCCAGGCCGAAGCGGCCAAATGTAAACGGTGCGGCGCTATTTTCGGAACCCGGAAAAGTCTGGATCGGGTTATGGAGATCCTTTCTTCACGGGAGTCGGTTAATACCGAACATTTTGAATACTGCAGCACATGTCGGGTTGTTAAACTTTTTGAGACGGAAACAACATGAAGGATATGGAAGAAAAAGAAATCAAAAAGGTGCGCCTGCGTCTTCTTGATCTGGTGAAGTCCTTTTACATCGAAGAGCCTGATGCAACGCGGATAAGCCGCTGGCGGGGAACATTCAATGCTCTGGCCAGAGAAAGGGTTAACCCGCTCTTTGATAAGAGCGTCATGGAAATTCACCAGTTCCTGGAAAAGAGAAACCTCAAGGATATGCAGGAAGAGTACTACACTCTTTTTGTGGACCCGTTTAACGAAGAGCAGATCAATATGTCTGCATCTTTTCACCTTGACGGGAGAGCGTATGGCCAGACTCTGGTTGAGCTTCGCTCATTCCTGTCTGAAACCGGTCTGGTGAAAAAAACGGATGTCACGGAAGAGGAAGACTCGCTGGTGGTGCTTCTTGACATTCTGATCGGCTTGATAGACAGCGAAAAGGACATGGATGCAGGCAAGGCCGAGAGACTGCAGGGTGAGCTTCTCGAGTGCTACCTGGTCACGTTTGCCCAAAGATTTAAAGAGGCGTGTGAGGGAAATGACACTGCTGATTTCTATAAGGCGTGTGCCCGCTTTTTTTGCGGCTATCTCGAACTCGAGAAAGGGCTGACGGGCACGCAGGTACATTCCTGAGAGAAGAGTTCCAATTCCGGGATTTGAAGGAGTTGGTACAGAAAACTTTCACTATTAAAGGAGGAGGAGATGAAAAAAGATCAGGATAAACGGCGCTCTTTTCTGAAGCATATCCTGGCAGGAGCCGCTGTTGTTGCCGGGTCTGTTGCGGCTATAAAACCAGCCAAGGCAAAGAGTCTGCAGCAGCCGATTCAGGGTAGAGACGATGTGCTCTATCATGAGAGTGACAGCTTTAAAAAATATTATGATTCTCTAAGGTCGTAATTCACTGTTTTTTAAATGAAATTGTCGAAAGAAAGACGACAATGGCGACTACGCTATTAAGGAGATAGAAACATGGCACGATGTAAAATTCGTCAATCCTCGAAGACCGGTATCGAAAGTGTCGGCAAAAGGATTACTCTCAACCCCAAAATTGCCAGGCGATCGTTTTTAAAGATTTCCGCGGCAACGGCAGCTCTGACGGGAGCTGCGATGACCAGCAAATTGACTGCGAGAGCCACGGCTGCTCCGGGAAAAACCAGCCCATATGCAGGCTCTCAGAAAGTTAACACCATCTGTACGTACTGCTCCGTCGGTTGCGGTATTGAAGCGGAAGTGCACAATGGTGTCTGGGTCCGTCAGGATATTGCGGCTGATCATCCGGTATCCAAAGGCGCTCATTGCTGTAAAGGAGCGGGTGCAATAGACATGGTCACCAGCCCAAAACGGTTGAAGCATCCCATGAAAAAAGTGAATGGCAAATGGACGACCATCAGCTGGGACCAGGCCATGAATGAGATCGGTGATAAACTGCTGGCGATTCGCGAGCAGGACGGACCGGATGCTCTCCATTTTAACGGCAGCGCCAAGGTTTCAACCGAAATGGCGTACCAGCACAGGAAATTCGCTGCTTTCTGGGGGTCGAATAACGTTGACCACCAGGCCCGCATCTGACACTCCGCAACGGTGGCAGGTGTCGCCAATACATGGGGTTACGGTGCAATGACAAACAGCCTGAACGATATGAGGCACTCCAAGAGCTTCATATTTATCGGCTCCAATCCGCCGGAGGCGCATCCGGTTTCAATGCAGCATATTCTGCACGCTAAAGAGAAAAACAACGCGCCGATCATCGTTGTTGATCCACGCAGGACGAAGCTTGCCGCCAAGGCCACGGATTTTGTCCGCATCCGTCCAGGAACAGATGCCGCCTTCATGCTCGGTTTGATTCATGAGGTTATTGCCAATGGCTGGGAAGATAAAGAGTTTATCAGAACCCGCGTTTCAGGGTATGAAGAACTGGTTGAAGTTGCCAAAGCGTATACACCCGAAGAGGTTGAAGATATAACGGGTATTCCCGCGGAACAGACCCGGCATGTCGCAAAAGTGCTGGCCACCAACAGGCCGACCAGCCTTACCTGGTGCATGGGAGGGACCCAGCATTCCATAGGCAGTTCCATCGTTCGAACCTTCTGCCTCCTCCAGCTGGTTTTGGGAAATATGGGCAAATCCGGCGGCGGTACCAACATTTTTCGCGGTCATGATAATGTTCAGGGATCCACAGATATGTGTATTCTGTCACACAGTCTGCCTGCCTATTACGGTCTCAGTGAAGGTGCCTGGAAGCATTGGTGCAGGGTGTGGGATGTAGAGTTTGACTGGATTGTCTCGAGATTCAAATCACAGGAATGGATGCACAAAAGTGGTTTTACCCTGGCCCGCTGGTATGAAGGTGTCAACCAGGAAGAGAAAATCCATCAGTATACCCCTATCAAGGCTATGATCCAATGGGGCTGTGGTTCCAACTCGAATTCCCAGTTCAACAAAGTGAAACAGGCCTACGACAAGCTTGATCTGTTGGTTGTGGTCGATCCTTTTCCTACCATGGCGGCAGCTGCCTGTGATACGGACAACATTTATCTGCTTCCCAGTGCCAGCCAGTATGAAACCTCAGGCAGTGTTACCTCCACCTCACGGCAGATCCAATGGCGATACAAGGTTGTCGATCCGGTCCATAACAGCCGGGACGATTACCAGATCATGGAAATGCTGGTGAAAAAGCTGGGATTTGCTGACCAGTTCTACAAGAATATCAAGGAAGTGCCGGAGGATATTACTCGTGAGTTGGGATCCGGCTCACTTACCATCGGCTACAATGGTCAGACTCCTGAGCGGATCAAAAAGCATATGGAGAACTGGCATACCTTTGATATCGATACCCTGCAGGCCAAAGGTGGACCATGCAACGGAGAATACTACGGTATGCCCTGGCCGTGCTGGACCGAAGAGCATCCCGGGACACCTATTCTCTATGATATTTCTAAGCCGGTGGCTGAAGGCGGCCTGCCCTTCAGGAATCGTTTTGGTGTTGAAAAGACCTATGATTCCAGTGGCCGCACCGAAAATCAGCTGGCTGCCAAAGGAGTCTGTAATCCTTTCAGTGAGGTTGATGGAGGGTATCCCGAGTTCAGCGAGGTTGTGCCTGGGACAAACTGGAAGACGGATCTTTCTCAGGAGACTCTGCGAGCGGCTATCGCACGGGGTATGGCTCCATTTGGCAATGCCCGGGCCCGCTGCGTTGTCTGGGATTTTCCCGATCAGATACCCATCCATCGTGAGCCGCTGCATTCGCCGCGTCCCGACCTGATCAAACGATATCCGACCTATAAGGATAAAGAGAATCACTACCGGGTCGATACTCGCTTCGAGAGTGAGCAGAATCCCGATCTGGTCAAAGAATTTCCTTATGTAATTACTACCGGACGTATGGTTGAGCATATGGGGGCAGGTGCGGAAACACGCAGCAATAAATACCTTGCCGAGTTGCAGCCGGATATGTATGCCGAGGTGAATCCTGCTCTGGCAAACAATCTCGGTATTCGCGATGGCCAGATGATCTGGATAGAATCCCCTGAAGGCGGCAAGATCAAGGTAAAAGCTTTTCTTACGGAAAGAGTTGATGATAAGACTATCTTTTTGCCATACCATTTTGCAGGCGTTCTTATGGGTGAGTCACTCATTGATAAGTATCCAAAGGGGCATGAACCATATGTCGTCGGTGAGTCCGGCAACGTCGTCACCAACTATGGATATGACATTATCACGCAGATTCAGGCCACCAAAGATGGACTGTGTAAAATCAGCAAGGCCTGATGAGGAGGAATGACATGGCAAGAGTAAAGTTTTTATGCGATGTGGAACGCTGCATCGATTGTAGTGGGTGCGTTATCGCCTGTAAAGAAGGAAACCATGTCCCTGTGGGAGTGAATCGCCGCCGTGTGATTACTCTTGACCAGGGCAAACCCGAGGAAAAATCCATATCCGTGTCCTGCATGCATTGTGCGGATGCACCATGCATTGCCGTGTGTCCGGTTGATGCTATTTATCAGCGTGATGACGGAATTGTCCTCGTCAGCAAGAAAACCTGTATCGGCTGCGGCTATTGTTTTATGGCCTGTCCGTTCGGGGCACCCCAATTCCCCTCTGGAAGTGTTTTCGGGGCACGTGGTGCCATGGATAAATGTACCTTTTGTGCCGGTGGCCCGGAAGAGACCTTCAGTCAGGAAGAAAAGCACCTCTACGGTCAGAATCGGATCGCCGAAGGCAAGGTTCCTCTCTGCGCCGGTATGTGTGCCACCAAAGCACTGCTGGCTGGTGATGCAGATGTTGTTGCTGATGTTTACCGCGAGAGGGTCTTCACCAGGGGATCCGGAGTCAACGCCTGGGGCTGGAGCAAAGCCTATCCTCGAAAAGGATAGATCCTGGCGAGAGTACTCTGCTGGAGCAGGCTGCATTTTTCCCCTAAGAGGAAGAAGCAGCCTGCTGTTTCCTTCTGGCTTTTTCAGGAGTTTTTTTAATTATCTATTACTGGAGCATGATATGCAGAGAAGTATCGCATCTGTGTTTCTGCTGGGGATACTGCTTGCAGTAGGTCTTGGGGGAACGCTTTATGCTCAGGACCAAATGCTGCAGTTTGGCCTGACAAGTTCAATTTCTGCCTATTTCGGTCAGTTGATGCAGAACATAGCCGGAGACTGGCAGGGGTATGGCCAGCTTTTCACTCTGCTGCAGGGTGAATGGTTCCGCAATATATACCTGGCAATTGTCATTGCAGTTCCCGCTGTTTTCCTCCTGCATTATCTGATTATCGGTGCCAAACATTTCAATCATGATGGGGAGCAGATTCTTTTCTTCAGCCGGTACGCCAGAGTGGTTCATTTTGTTGCGGCTGTTTCATTTTCACTTTTGGTGATAACCGGGCTGCTCATTATCTTTGGCGCTTTTTTTGGAGGAGGCGCATTTATCCGTATTGCCAGGTATGTTCATCTGGTTTCCGCCCTTGTTTTTGTTCTTCCCTGTTTGTTGATGTTTCTGTTGTGGTTCAAGGACATGTTGCCGCAAGTGCATGACATCAAGTGGATGTTCATATTGGGGGGATATCTGAGCAAGGTCAAAAAACCCGTTCCTGCCGGCAAGTTTAACGCCGGGCAGAAAATGTATTTCTGGTTTGCAACCCTGGGCGGCGGAATAATGGCCTATACCGGCTATATTATCTGGGGGTTTGGAGCAGACCTCGATACTGTCAGGATTTTTGCCATCGTGCACAATGTCCTGGGAATGGGTATCGTCGCCTTCTACCTTACCCATTTCTATATGTCGGTATTTGCCATAGCCGGATCTCTGGAGAGCATGAAAACGGGGTACAAGCCAAAAGAAGAGGTAGACATTTTGCACAGCAGATATATTTATAAAGAATAGCTGATTTTTGAGCTATTAAGAGTGCTGAAGAGTTCTTTGAAAGCGGGCGGACCAATCACTGATTGAGTTCGCCCGCGCTGTTTTTATACATGCGTTCAGGCAGGACGAGAGATGCTGTTTTGGTACGGAGTCTTTTCTGCGTGAACCATTGTCATTCTATAATGCGAAATTGTAAAAGAGAGCAAATATGACTGCACGAAATATTTTCCCATTGTTGCTGCTGTTGATGGCCATTACCCTTGGTATGGGAACTTTTAAAGAGGGGTATGCCGCTGAGCCTTTACCTCCAATTTCTTTAATAATTCCAGAGAATCAAGAGTATAGAGACTATCTAGGCCTTAAGGGTACACCGGGAGAGACATTTGCGTTAGCTGAGGTGGACGCTGACATTCTGTTGATAGAGCTGTTCAGCATGTATTGCCCGTATTGTCAGGAGGAAGCTCCTCTGGTAAATGAATTCCATGCCTTGGCCAGGCTGCAGGAAGAAAAAGGTATCACCATAAAGCTGGTGGGCCTGGGCGCATCGAATACGCAGTTTGAGGTTGATTTCTTTCGAGATGAATATAACATAGAATTCCCTCTGTTTCCCGATAAGGATCTCTCTTTTTATAAGAAGTTGAAAGGTGAGGGTACTCCCGGGTTTATCGGGTGTCTTCTCCGTCAAGGTGAGGACCCTGTTATTGTCGTGCGCCAGACGGGAGGGTTTGACAGTGCTGAGGAGTTTCTCGGCCTGCTCCTGCAGCGAGCGGGTTTCAGGTAGTTTTTTATGTCTGCCGTTGTTTTTAAAATCCAGTCTCTTTCCGCCCTCACACCCGGTCGAAAGAGGAGAAAAGGAGGGAGTATGAGATATATCTGCTTTGTTCTTTTTGTCGTAATATTGTATTCTTCCTCTGCAACGGCTCAGGGTCCGGCGAGTAATTTTTCTGAAATACTTTATAATCCCGGAACATTGAAGGCAATTGACAGCAGACTCAAGGTTCAGGCAGGAGATGAGGCACCCGATTTTCAACTGCCTTCCCTTGGCGGTGGAGTGAAATCCTTGAGAGACTACAGAGGACATTCCAACGTAGTTCTCTCGTTTGTTCCTGCTGCCTGGACTCCTGTCTGTTCGGGGCAATGGCCGGGATACAATATCGCCGAGAGAAAATTTCGCCAGAGCGAAACTGTTCTTCTGGGGATTACTGTCGATAATATTCCCACTCTGCATGCCTGGGTTGAACATATGGGCGGGCTCTGGTTTGATGTCCTGTCCGATTTCTGGCCCCATGGAGAGACCGCTGCCAAATACGGGGTATTACGTTCAGACGGGACCACTGAACGGGCTCTTGTCTATATTAATAAAGAAGGAATTATTACGGCGATACAGGTAGTCGACATCAATGTCCGTCCTCCTCTTGAGGACGTTTTCCGTGAACTTGAAAAGTTTGCAGCCTCTTCGGGCAAGTAAAACTGTGTGAAAGGAGAAGTGTGGAGCAGGTATGGCTGAAATTGTAACGTTTATCGGGCACCACGACAGTGGCAAGACAACTCTCGTCAGCCAGGTTGTTTCCTGCCTGAAGTCTTTTGGACATAAGGTCGCGGTGATAAAGTCGAGCAATGAGGCCGGGGTGCTTTTCGACAGAGAAGGTGCTGATACCTATAGGCACAGAGAGGCAGGGGCTGATGCCGTTCTTTTTGTCGGACCGGATCAGATGGTACTGCAGACGGGGCCAAGTGAGCATTCCATTATCACCCTCGCGCACCGTTATTTCGCTGATGTTGATATTGTCATCGGAGAAGGTTTCAAATATGCCCGAAAGGTCTCAAAAATTGAGGTACGAAAAAACAAGGAACAGGATTTACGTCAGGAAGTCCATGGTGTAATAGCAGTTGCTACTGATCTTGATGTTTCCGGCGACTATGTGTTTCGATTGAGCGAGGCGAGGGAGATTGCTCTTTTCCTTGAAAAGCGCTTTCTGCGGGATAAGGATCGTCGGCCGGAGAGGGCTTCGCTGCTGGTGGACGGCAGAAAAGTTCCATTGAAGGAGTTTGTACAGGAATGTCTCGCCGGGACTGTGGCGGGATTTGTCGACGCGCTGAAGCTCACCGATGGTGCTGAAGAAATAGAGATGCGGATACGGTTGAGCCGCGGGAAAGATAAATAGCCGCAGCAGGAAATTATTATGTCATTCAAAGCTATAAAAAAACAGTATATTTCTGATATCGTTTTTGAGCAATTACGTGACAATATTTACCGTGGTGATATCAAAGCTGGAGAAAAGCTGCTTCCCGAGCGGGAACTCGCCGATATACTCCAGGTGAGCAGAACTTCCGTGCGCAAAGCAATCAACCAACTCATAGAAATGGGATATGTTGAGAATCGCCAGGGTCAGGGAAATTTCGTTAAACTTCCTCAGGCAAAAGATCCGTATAACCCGTTT
>JAZBNU010000284.1:0-3140 GCA_036350815.1 Desulfopila sp. | reverse complement strand
CTTTATGCGTCAAGAAATAGTGCGAGTTTACTTAAAAAAATTATAAGAAAATTAGGCGATTTGGTTGGGTAGGGGGACGAGTTCCGGATAGGACTAAACTGTTACACGCAGAACGCAGTGTGATACCGAAAAGGCGGGTAAAAAGAAGGTAAAAAGCTGAAATAATATATAAACTGGTCGGGACGAGAGGATTCGAACCTCCGACCCCAGCGTCCCGAACGCTGTGCTCTACCAGACTGAGCCACGTCCCGACCCGGGTGAATCAAAGGACACCAAAATACCTCTTTCTCACATTCTTTTCAACGTTCTTTCTCAATATTTGGCCAGATCGGCGGAATAGTTGTTCGCCCTGGGCGGAAATATCTTTTCTGGGCTGCGGCCCGCTCTGTCATCCTGGGGTGCCATGAAATTGCAGTGTACCGTGATGATACCGCAGCAGTGTATCTGCACCTATCGGACTGTGCAGAGAGCCTGACGGCTGTCCTTTTGCATTTCTGCCTCGGTGCAGACCGTGGTTGCACGGAATATCCTTGCCTTACCTGCGCTTCTATGGTAGTTTCCGCCCCATTTTTTCCTGCCGGGATGTGCTGTTCGGTCTCCGGTCTGCCTCCGCTTCCATTCTGGAGAATCAATCCGGGAAGAGGTGTGCTCTCTTCCATTTCCACTGTTATCGGGAATAGCCCCGGCCCAGTCTTACTGTAGGGATACCTATGATACATGCTGCAAATATTGCCCTGTCATACGGCAAACGCGTTATATTCAAAGACGTCAACATCAAATTCACTCCGGGTAACTGCTATGGCCTCATTGGTGCCAATGGTGCGGGTAAATCCACTTTTTTAAAGATCCTGGCCGGGCAGCTGGAAGCTGACAGCGGCGAGGTCTTTGTAACCGCAGGGCAGCGCATTGCCGTACTCAACCAGGACCAGTTCGCCTTTGACGAAATGACCGTTGCGGCAACGGTCCTGATGGCGCACACCCGTCTCCACGAAATAATAGCAGAGCGCGAAGCACTCTATTCCAAAACAGACTTCAGCGAGGCAGACGGCATCCGCAGCGGTGAACTGGAGGCTGAATTCGCCGAAATGAACGGATATGAGGTGGAATCCGAGGCCGCCGTTCTTCTCAATGGGCTCGGCATCGGCGAAGAGCTGCGCGATAAAAAAATGAAGGAACTTGAAGGCGGCGAAAAGGTCCGGGTCCTGCTGGCCCAGGCGCTGTTCGGCAATCCCGATATCCTGTTGCTCGATGAGCCCACCAACAACCTTGACCGGAAATCCATCGTCTGGCTCGAAGGCTTTCTGGAGCGATTCCAGAACACCGTCATCATTGTTTCTCATGACCGTCATTTTCTCAATCAGGTCTGCACCCATATGGCGGATATCGACTACGGCCAGATTCGCATCTATGTCGGCAACTATGATTTCTGGTATCAGGCCAGCGAACTGCTCAAGACACAGCGCCAGGACGCCAGCCGCAAAGCCGATGCCAAGGCCAAAGATCTCAAGGAGTTCATCGCCAGATTTTCCTCCAACGCCTCCAAGGCACGGCAGGCGACCTCACGCAAGAAGCTTCTTGATAAACTGGAACTGGAAGATCTGCCGGCTTCATCGCGTAAATATCCCTATATTCTCTTTAAGGCCGGTCGTCCATGTGGGGATGTCATTCTCGAAATGGACGGCATCACCAAAGATATCGACGGCACCAGGGTACTCGACAACTTTTCCCTGACAGTCAACAAAGGCGAAAAAATAGGGTTTGTCGGCACCAACAGCCTGGCCATCACCACACTGTTTCAAATCCTCACCGGGGAACTCACCCCCGACAGCGGTACTTTTCGCTGGGGCCTTACCATGAGTGTTTCCTATTTTCCCAAGGAAAACAGCGCCTATTTCAAAACCGATACCACCCTGGTGGAGTGGCTCGGCCAGTACACCCCTCCCACCGAAGGAGAAAGCTTTGCCCGGGGATTTTTAGGAAAAATGCTTTTCTCCGGTGAAGAAGCCCTGAAAAAAACCAGCGTTCTCTCTGGAGGAGAAAAAGTGCGCTGTATGCTGGCTAGAATGATGTTGAGCGACGCGAACGCTCTGATTCTCGACGAGCCCACCAACCATCCCGACCTCGAGTCTATAACCGCGCTGAACAACGGCATGGCGGCCTTTTCCGAGATCATCCTGTTCTCCAGCCATGACCATACCCTGATGGCCACCGTGGCCAACAGGATAATCGAGATTCTTCCCGGCGGGGTGGTCGATAAAATGCTGCCCTACGACGACTACCTTGTTGACCCGGATATTCAGCAGCTGCGGGAACAGTATCTCCGCTGATCTCTGGGCAGCACCGGTTTCATACACAGCAGTTTGATTTTCTCCCGCTGCTCTGTTTTCATCATCCTTCAGCAGTGTTTTTGCGCATCAGGAGCGATATCAGAGCGCCCTCTCAAGCGCCGCTGTCAGGTCGCCGCTGTCCTCTATGCCAATGGAGAGACGAACAAAATTATCATGAATGCCGAGCACGCGCCGCTGCTCCGCCGGGATGGAGGCATGGGTCATGATAGCCGGATGCTCGATCAGGCTTTCCACCCCGCCGAGGCTTTCTGCAAGGGCGAAAATTTCCACCTTTTCGAGAAAACGGGTGGTAACCTCAAGATCACCATCAAGAAACATGGAGATCATGCCGCCATATCCATCCATCTGCCTGGAGGCCAGGCTGTGTTGGGGGTGATCCGGCAAACCGGGATAGATTACCTTTTTGACCCGCGGGTGGCTGCTGAGCCATCCGGCAATTTCAAGGGCACTGCGGTTATGCTGTTCCATGCGCAGAGCAAGGGTTTTGAGACCCCGCAAGGCAAGATAACTGTCAAACGGTCCGGCCACTGCACCGACCCCGTTCTGCAGATAGGCGAGTCTTTGGCGGAGATCGTCATTATCGCCGACCACTACCATGCCGCCCACCATGTCGGAGTGGCCGTTGAGATATTTGGTGGCGGAGTGCATCACCAGATCGGCGCCCATGGTCAGCGGTCGCTGGTTATAGGGTGTGGCGAAAGTATTGTCGACAACGACGATAATTCCCGGTGATTTTTCCCGGGCAATGGCGCTGACAGCGGCGATATCAACAATTTTAAGCATTGGATTGGT
>JAZBNU010000283.1:0-4037 GCA_036350815.1 Desulfopila sp. | reverse complement strand
GCATGAACGTGGAACATTGGGGTAATAGGCATATATACGTCAGAAGAGCTGATTCTCGCCTGGGCGTCATAACCACAGAGCGCGGCCATTATGCCATAGGTGTGTAAAACCAGCTGCCGGTGGCTGAAGAAGACACCTTTGGGCAGCCCGGTGGTTCCCGTGGTGTAAAAAGTGGTGGCAATGGAGTTTTCGTCAAAATCTTCAAAATTGTATTCATCAGGGTTTTCCGCAAGCATGGCTTCATACTCGTGATCAATGAGCAAAGCACTCTGCGGCGCGGTGTCACTGTCATTGAGGAGCACTATTTTTTTGACGGTGGCAAGTTTATCCTGTATTGCCTCGAGAAGGGGAAGAAACTCAGCGTTAATCAGAATGACATCGTCTTCGGCGTGATTGATGGTGTAAAGAAGTTGTTCTGTTGAAAGACGTACGTTCACGGTATGAAGAACCGCTCCCATCATTGGTACAGCGAAGTAACATTCAAGATATCTGTGAGAGTCCCAATCCATCACCGCAACTGTGTCTCCTGGTGTGACGTCAAGTTTTTCCAAAGCATGAGCCAGGCGGCATATTCGTTTTCCAAATTCACGATAGGTGAGCTTCTTCTTGTCGCGATAGATGATCTGTTGTTCCGGAGAGAAAACAAGCGGTCCTTTGAGCAGATATTTGATAAGCAAGGGCTGGGAGTAGGCTGAAGCGGCAGGGGACATGATTTTTGTCTGCATGGTATCTCCTTACGGTTGGTAATATTGTCTGGTTGTACGGGGAAAACATATCGCGTACTCGGCCTCTGCTGCACCCTGTGCAAGCGCTATGCCGAGAACCCTGGATATTGATTGAATCTGGCGGGAGAATGACAACTCTCAAGAGAAATCGGCGCTATCCCCCGCAAGTGCTTCATAGGGTGAAATCTGGAGTCAGGCATGCCCACCTGAGGTGAACAATAGCTTTCGGGGAGGTATGAAAAAGAAGTGAGTACTCTATGACTCAGCAAGGTAGAAATAGCTTGATTAGTACCTGAAAATATATAGAAAAATAGTGTGAGTAATTTGTTTCTCAAGTTGAGTCGAATGTTTCCCGCTTTACTGTCCTATCTCCAGTTCCTTCATTTTCAGATAAAGGGTTTTACGTTGAATACCCAGAGCTTTTGCTGCAGCGGATCTGTTCCAGCGATGGTGCTGCAGTGCTTCTACTATATGATTGCGTTCAAAAATGCGGGAGGCATGACGCAGATCCAGGTCGGGTTCTGTCTGGAAATCAGATGCCGGCGGCTGCTCTATGCTGCTGTCTGTAAAAGTCCTGGAAAATTCAAGAATATTGAGATTAAGAAAGCGTTGAATGGTATTTTCAAGTTCCCTGACGTTGCCTGGCCAGCGGTGCTGCAGCATCATGTCCAGTTCTTGACCGGTTAACAGTTGAGGAGACGAATCATTGCCGTACTGTTTCAGAAAATGCTCGATGAGAAGTGGAATGTCATCGATGCGTTCCCGTAAAGGCGGCAAGGTGATAGGAAGGATATGGATTCGATAGAAAAAATCTTCCCGCATTGAGCCCTGTTCGAGCATGGATCGTGCCTCGCGGTTGGTTGCGGAAATGATACGCACATCAGGAAAATGGGTCTGGCTACCGCCGATAGGGATGTAGCCGTTGCCTTCAAGAACACGAAGAAGTTTCACCTGCATTGCTTCTGTAATCTCGCCTAGTTCATCAAGAAAAAGGGTGCCGCGGTTTGCCTGGGAAAAGTATCCAGGCTTATCAGCGGCGGCACCGGTAAAAGCGCCTTTGCAGTATCCAAAAAATTCACTCTCCATCAGATCTGCGGGTATAGCACTGCAATTCACAGCAATAAAAGGATGGGGAGCGCGGTCGCTCATGGAATGGATAGCTTTGGCAACAAGTTCCTTGCCGGTACCGGACTCTCCATAGAGAATAACATTGGCCTCGGTTGCTGCAGCCCGAAGAACGAGTTCGTAGACCTTTTGCATTGCCTGGCTTTTACCGATAATTGAGCCGAATTTATACCTGTCCTGCATGGTGTGTCGTAAACGCAGATTTTCTTTGTGAAGATAGGTTTGGTGTCGCTTTAAAACCATTTCTTCAATTTTACGTTGATGGATGTCGATCAGAACAGTCTGCATGCTGGCAATGGAATCTTCTTCTTCGAATACTGGTGAACTGACCCCATAATACCACCGGCTGTCATGAGGGTTCTGAAATTCATAGTGTGCCGTTTCACCGTTGAATACTTTCTTATCGGGACACCAGCTACAGGTCGATTCAAGATTGAAAATACTCTTGTGGCACGGGGCTGTAAAATGATTGACAGGCAGAACATCTTTTATTTTCCTATTGGTATAGAGAAGGTCGCGGTCGGGTGAGCAGACATAGACATATCCATCGAAGGCTTCCATGATACCGCTTAGTCGAGATTCGCTTTGACGCAAGTCACGTTGAGTTCGTTTAAGGGAGGTGATATCGAGAAGAGAGGCCACACTGCAGTCTGTCCCGGATATCATATCAACCCGGAGAAAAACAGCCTTATGCTTTCCTGTTTTATCTTTGAGAACAAATTCATATTCGATGGGGGGAGGTTCCGTTTCTTCACGCCGGTTTTTATGATACAGGAGCATTTTTTCGAGGTCTTCTCTGAGGGCAATAAAAGCTGTCCAGCTCATTTTACCCTCGATATCGTCTTTGGAATAGCCGGTGAGGTTGGTGAAACCATGATTGGCAAGAGATATCGTCGTATCATTTTCGATTATGATAGTTGCCGTTCCAGTGTTTTCAAAAATGCTGCGGTATTTTTCCCGGCCGGCAACCAGTGCGTTTTCCATGGCTTTTTGTGCAGAAATATCTTCGACGAAGCACTCAAAGTAGTGAACGGACCCATCTGAATTTAAGGATTTTCTGCCATGAAGCCTGCAGAAAAAGAGTGAGCCGTCTTTACGTCTCCATCGGCTCTCCAACGGACGTGGGCTCTCTTCTTGAGAGAGTTTTTCAATGAGCTTTTGCCGCAAAACAGGATCTTCATAGATGGCAGCGATGTTGGATTCCCTTTGTTGTGAAAAATCTGCAAGATTGCGGTAGCCGAGCATCTGGACAAAAGCACTATTGACCTCAAGGATGCGGCCATCAACAGTGGTGCGAATAATGCCAATGGGTGCCTGCAGAAAAAGATCCTGAGCCTGGAGAAGACTGGTGTATCCGGGAGTGTCAGTATTTGATGGCAGATCGCTGGTGTTCTTCATCAGGGCATCATCCTTGTTGATGTAAATCGAGTGATTCCATTGTGAAATATTCTGAAAATTCCAACAAGCACGGCGTGAGGCCGGCAATGCCGATATTGCATATACAGATGTAGGGAGGAGGACGCCCAGAAAATGAAACAGGGCGAAGGGATCTCATAGAAAGAAATTGAGAGACTGAAATCTGATGGCTGGGGGACAAGGATTCGAACCTTGATAAGCGGAGTCAGAGTCCGCTGTCTTGCCGTTAGACCATCCCCCAGTAGTTGAGCTGTTGCGGCCATTTATATAGAAAAAATTCACGATGCTGTCAAGCGAAATAGTCGGCTGTTTATGCCTTTGATATCACCGCACCGGCATATCCTACAACTTTATCGGTATCCCTGCTGACATCGCCCGAGTCGGTGTAGCGAACTACCTCGGCATGGTCGGCGCCGAGTTGCAGGGAGGCGAGGAGTACTGTAACAACAGGAATTACACCACACATGGAGATTCTGTTCTCTGCCACAACCGTGTACAGACCGGCAGCATCAAGACTGATCAGTCGTTCCAATGCCATGGCATCTTTGCGTGATGCACTGCTGCGTGATTCATAATGACTCATATCACTTGAGGCCAGCAGGAGAACAGGGTGCTCATAGTCGACAATAGCCTGAGCCAGGGCGGAGGCCAGTTTTTCGCAGATTCCGAAAGTCAGATGGGAAAGAGCAAGCGGAACGATGGAAAGGTTGTTCTGGACTTCCTGCAGAAACGGGATCTGCACCTCAAGAGAATGCTCATATTGATGGGCAG
>JAZBNU010000282.1:0-2266 GCA_036350815.1 Desulfopila sp. | reverse complement strand
TGAAGGGTGAACTCACAGCCTCCGCCAAGCGTCATGGCAAAAGGGGCGGCCACTACCGGTACTTTCGCATATTTTATTGCCATGGTCGCCTTCTGGAAAGAGCGGATAACCATGTCGACATCTTCGAATGCACCCTCGGCAAGTGCCACTGCCAGCATCATCAAGTTGGCGCCCACCGAGAAATTGACTCCCTGGTTGGCGATAACCAGACCGACGCCTTCTTCCTCCGCCCTTTTAACCGCCTTATGGGTCATGGAAAGAATGTCTCCGCTGATGGCGTTCATCTTGGAATGAAATTCAAAACCGAAAACACCGTCACCAAGATCCACTATGGAACAGTTGGCATTTTTCTCTACGATATTACCGGCTTTTCGCTTCAGAATATCGAGTTTAATGTGGTCCTCGTTGGTGGGCACCGGTGCATAGGTATCATTCTGGAGGTCATAAAACTCCTGCGTACCATCTTCGGTGAACCTGTAAAACGACTCCACATTTTTCAGTGACTGCGGCACAGCTACTCCGTCTTTTTCGGCCCGCTGGACAAAGGCCTGCACACCTATGGCATCAAGCATCTGGAAGGGCCCGATCTCCCAGTTGAATCCCCATTTCATGGCATTGTCGACATTGACGACGTCATCTGCGATTTCCGGAATTCTGTTAACGGTATAGATAAGGGTATCCCGCAAGGAGCGCCAGGCAAATTCCGCGCCTTTATCTTTTCCGGCAAGCATCATCTTTACCTTTGCGGCGGGATCATCAACCTGTTTTACCGTGGCGACAGAGGGGAAGCGCGGTTTTTCCAATGGCTTATATTCCCCACTGTTATAATCATAATAAAAAATCTGTCGTTTACCGTCGACCATAGCCTTGGAGTAAAAACCTTTTTTGGTTTTATTGCCATGCAGGCCGTCCTTGATCATCTTTGCCATGAAATCAGGCACCTTGAATACTTCCCGCTCTTCATCGTTCGGCAGCAGTTCATAGGTGTTCTGGGCGATGTGTCCCAGGGTATCGAGGCCGACAAGATCAACCGTTCTGAAAGCAGCACTTTTCGGCCGCGCAGTTGCCGGACCGGCCACACTGTCGACCTCCTCAACGGTCATTTCCAGGGCCATCATGTGCTCTATGCCTTTATAGATGGCATAGACGCCGATCCGATTGGCGATAAAATTGGGCGTATCCTTGCCGTATACAATCCCTTTACCCAGACGCCTGTTGATAAACTCCGCCATTTGCGCGACGACTTCAGGGTCGGCATCATTGCATCCGACGATCTCCATCAAGCGCATATAGCGCGGCGGGTTGAAAAAATGCGTCACCAGGAAATTCCTGCGGATTTCAAGAGGAAGAGCCTGGGCCATCTCATTGACGGAAAGCCCGCTGGTGTTGGTGGAAAGTATTGCACCGGGTGCAATATTAGGCACAAGTTTTTTGAGAAGATCAAGCTTGATTGGCATGTATTCAACCACGACTTCAATAATCCAGTCGCACTCCTTCACCCTGGCCAGATCATCCTCAAAATTGCCCACTTCTATCTGCTTGGCATACTCCTTCAGATAAAATGGGGCAGGCTTCATGGTCAGCATGTTCTGCAGTCCCTGTGCGGCGATACGGTTGCGAACCACAGGACTCTCCATAGTCAATCCCTTGGCCTTTTCCTGTTCCGTAAGCTCTTTGGGAACGATATCAAGCATGAGAACGTCCAGGCCTGCATTGGCCAGATGGGCGGCTATAGTAGCACCCATTACACCGGCGCCGAGCACTGCTACTCGATTAATCTGCCTCATTGTTTTCCTCCATGTCTAGGTTCCGGCCTGCTATTGAAGCCATTACCGTTATTTCCGTACATCTCTTCGATCTTGTCTTGTATAAATGGTGTAAATTTCTTTCCGCTTAAATTTCAAAGTTGGCCTGAGCTCCCCATTTTCTCTATTGACTCCCCGAGCCAGCCTGTAGCTTTTATGTCGATATCGACACTATAATGAAAAAGAGTCTGCTGCAGTTTGAATATCCGATGGGCGTTTTCGTATACCCTCTAATAAATCTTTTCAAAGAGCCTGGGCACGCTGACCATGGCAGTTGGCTGTATTTCGACCATATTTTCCATCACTTTCTGAACATTTTCGGCAAAAGCTATGTGGCTGCCGCTGTACAAGGCGGCATAATACCCTGCAGTTCTTTCCACCACATGGCTGAGCGGCAGAAAACTGAGGAAAGTCTCGCTTCTATTCTGAAAACCAAGCTGCTTAAGACCGTATACAGTGTC
>JAZBNU010000281.1:0-4743 GCA_036350815.1 Desulfopila sp. | reverse complement strand
TACATGCCAAACGGTATAGAATCGAGGCGATGGGTGTTTTCGGCTCCGCTGCACGAGATGACTTTCAGGAATCAAGTGATGTAGATGTCGTTCTTCGTATTTCCGAACCGGATCTCTTCATTCTTGCCGGAATAAAAAATGATCTCGAAGAAAAATTTCACCGTCAAGTCGATCTCGTCACATACAGGGAAAACATGAACAAATTTCTCAAGCAGAGAATAGATTCAGAGGCCCTTTATGTATGACAGAGAGTTTTGCTTGGAGGTGTTACATCAAATCCAAGACGCTGCTGAAAAGGTCGTGTCTCGATTCGAAGCCATACATAAGGCGTCAGACTTTACCTATAGTTCAGCAGGGATGGAGAAGATGGATGCAATCTGCATGATGCTGATTGTCATTGGAGAATCTTTAAAAAAACTCGATAAACTCACTGATGGTGATCTTTTGCGACAATACCCGGAAGTTGATTGGGGAAAAGCAAAAGGAATGCGCGACATAATTTCTCACCACTATGGTGATATCGATCCGGAAACCATATTTTTCACCTGTAAAAGAAAAATCCCTCATCTTCTCGAAACGGTTAGAAAAATGATAGACGAACATTCCGGGGTCAACCGCTGAGAAAGGACAGAAAGGACAGAAAGCAGACCACTATTTAGCTTCCAAACCTTCAAACTTATCAACCTTCACGCTTCCATCTGGAAATATGGCAATGATCTCCAATTCTCCCCCCATTGCCTGAATATATTTTCGCATAGTTGAAATATACATGTCTGTTTGATTTTCGATTTTCGAGATAGAAGCCTGTTTTATTTTCAGAGTTTCCGCAAGCTGCTGCTGCGTAATCTTGCGAGCTTGGCGTAGCTCTGCAAGTGGCATCTCGGCCATTGCGATTCTGATTCGCTCATCTATGCGGTTTTGACTCTCCGGAGAAAGCTTGTTCTTCAAATTCTTGAAAGATTTAGCCATGGTTATTTCTCTTCATAATTTATAGCTTTGAGATGTTTCGCATAAAGTTCATCAGCGTTAGGAATGTATGTTCTATACCGATTGTTATCGCTTTTATAGCCATGAGGTTATATAGCTGTCAAGCTATTATGATTGGTTGTGCTTCCATGTCAACGATACCGCCGGTATCACACAGGTATCACACGAAAAAGAATAAAACAATATAAACAAATAGATAAGGTGTTGGCGTGAGGTTCGAATCCTCTCGTCCCGACCATTTTAGAGGTTTTTGTAGTCAAAACGATGTTGGGCCAATGTTGCCCCAAGAAGTGCCCCGCTTTTTTCGTCCATCATAAATCAAGATTTTTTCCACAAAGACTCGCGAGTCGCGGCACACTTTTCTTTTTTTTCGACCATTCTTTTGAATGGCTGGATATCCGGTATAACTTCGGATGAAATCGAGCTGCGTGTCTTTGCTGTAGAGCAAAGGGTAGCGGTCGGCAGAATGATATCCTGGATCGGGTTGTTATTCCTGCTGTTTCTAAGTTTCCGCTTAAATGGCTCTGTAAGTTAGGTGCTGGCGGATTGTGCTGGTTTTTCGCTCAAATTTATGGTTAACATAAGCTGTTGCTGAATATTTTAAAGTAAAATCAAACCAATGGTCGTTGAACTCCTTCGAGACAATACAAGATCTTGATCAGTGGCTTTCCGAACTAGTAGTTAAAGAGCCCTATCGTAAAGAATGGTTCAAAGCATCCATTGAAGACACTTTTCCAATGTTCAAAGAATGGAAGAAGAGAAGGGAGGATCAGAAAGGTGAAAATTCTGAAATTCCCGACAGGAATATAGCATAACAGAACACAATATTTTATTTCATTACACTTGAGTTGAAATAAAGATTATCTGAAAAGCCTGGTTATGACGAAAATATCAATACTTCCAGTTACTACGCTAGTATTTCTTCTACTTATTTTTTCTGTAACATCTGCCGAAAGCCTTACCAATAAGTATAGACGTGGTTCCACGTTCACTTCAAAAGCTGTTGAAATAACAAATATAAGCTCCCAGAGACTTGAAGACAGAGAATCTGGATATGTCAGATATGCATTTAAAGCCAAAGTTCGTAACAGAATTAACAAACCTATCAATGTAAGCGTCACATTCCACGCCGTCGATCGTAACGGGTATGAAATAGAAGAGGTCTATTTTTCAAGAATGTATATCAAGAAAAACGGCACAGGGGTATTTACAGACCGAGATGTAGTTCATGTTGAAGATTATGAGAAGATTTGGGAGTGGAAAGTTAAAAATTTGCGGTTTCATTGAGAGTTACTTTTGTTTACTAAAATTACAATGATTTGAACATTACCAAGAACGAAAATAATGATATCGATCAACGAATCTGACAGAGATGAGCGAAGGGTTTCCCCAACGACCAAAGTCCTTGTTAAAAAACTGAACAAAGGGAAAAACCCTGACAGTAAATTCTGGCAAAGTGAATTCTCAACAGAGGAAAAACAGGAGAGAAGCAGAGGAAAAGAACAAGGCCCCTCTGCAGTTAAACAGATCCTGGCCCTGGTGTGTGGAATGCTTACCGGAGTTATCATCCTCTTTTTTTACTTCCGCTCCGATATTTTCAGGCAAAATGAGATACAACTCGCTCCACATTTAAAGGAAACGCAAAAGTATTCATCCACCCCACAATACAATTCATCAGTTCCCAAGCCTCAATATTCCAAGCCTGCAGAAAAAAGGCTCAATGAAAACCGAACCAGCACAAAGTATGAAAGTCCGCCAATCAAAACAAACTCGAATAGAGTTCAAAACAATCAAAGAGTAAGCAGCACAGAAAAACCACCTTATCAATTCGAAATTGAACTTCACTCAGGCGGAAAGATCTATACAGATAATGCTGATATAGAAGATGATGTTGTCACCTTCACGAACCATAAAGGGCTAGTTGTATCTATCAATAGAGGTGAAATTAAAGATATGAAATGGGTTAATGCATACTGATTGAATCAACACAGACCCTTTCTGCAAATTTTAAAAATTAATAAATACAGGTAGTGTCAATGTTTTTGTGTGAAATTATCCCACGCCAACTTCTTCAAGAAGGGCACTTCTTTTTTTACCGGGCCACAAACAGGGGCTGATATGTTGCAGTTCCGGTCAACATGTCGTGAAAACCCAGGTGCTATTCACTGAAAAATACAGTAGAAGTACAGAAAAGCGTGGACCTCCATTTTGTGCGGTGCTGCTGGTCGTGTGGGCTGAGCCGCAGAGCAAACAGGTTCCGCCATTAAGCCCAAGGGAAAAGGATTGCGCTATGAGCAGGTTATGGAACAGGCGGGAAGTGGAACAGTTTGCCAGGAACACCCTGGGGTGTGGGTGTCCTGATAAGGTTTTTGAGAAAATAAATATCGACCGTATAGAAAATTCCGGGCAGGGCGGTACCATATCGCGAGTCGATATCGGCAACACTCTTCTGGTCTATATCGTCAGACCGGAATCGAATAAGGAACTGCACAACTCCGTGGCCAGGATTGTCTCTCAGGGCCGTGAAGATAGAGACAGCAACGGATTCAACAGATTCAGGCTGGTAGTCGCAGGTGAGGCTAAGGAACTGGACGGTGAGACAGCCATCAAGGCTTTCGCCGGGGAAATCGGCACAGATGAAAAGATGCATCTGCACTTTGTCAGTACAGATGCGGTAGATGGTCTGTGAACAGAACAAACTGTCTTTTATGCGGTAGATAAAGGAGCTTTCTGATGTTGAACCGCGCTGAAACTTTTTTGAGATGAGGGCAGCAACACACATTGTCCTCAGGCCTTATTCTACAAATTGCATAAGTAAGCGTTTCCGCAGCTTGCGAAACTTAAAGGTTGATAACTTGATGATATTGTGAAATATCCAGCATCGATATTTTTTGAAACGGAGGTAACTATGGGGAGAGAAACAAGATTATTTAAAAGCGAAGAACGAAAGAACAGAGCAGATGTGGCCAGTTTTTTTCATCAACTTGCTGATAAAATTTCAGTTGGAAAAGTTGTACTGAGTCAGGGTACCGAAGAGCTTGTATTGCAACTCCCAGAAAATATGCTTCTCGAAGTGCAGATAGAGGATGAAGAAAAAGGTGCAAAAGGTATCCAGCACAGCTTGGAGGTGGAAATCAAGTGGTTTGATAATGACGACAATAGTGGGCCGCTTGAGCTAAAATAAAGGAATCATACGACGAATCGCTTTACGCGGATGAAGAAACGCTGCTGGCATGTCTGTCTCGGCATTCCTTTGCTTGTTCTATTGGTATCGCGCAAGGATGTCGGTGATTTTGCCGGAAGAGTGGAGTTTCCGTAAGGCGTGGTTGATACGGTCCATCTCCTTGGCGAAAGGGGATTTTTTGCTTATCATCAAATGCATGTGCAGCGGGCCGAATTTTGCCGGTGTCATTGTCAGGATGGAGCCGAGGTCAAGTTTTTCAATGAGATGCCTGCCGGCTATGGAGGGCTCAATGGAGATGTCGGCCCGTCCGGCGGCAATCATGAGGAAGGCATTTTCTTCAGAAGGAACATATTCGGTCTTTACACCATGGCTGTCAATGTTTTCCTGGTGCCAGATATTGCCGATATTGGTGACAGGCCGCAGACCAAGCCGCTGTATATCGCCTGGCGAGGAGATGGAGCTTATTTCCGCTAAGCGGGGGTGGGAAGCAGAGGTAAATATGTGGAGGTAGATATCAACCAGAGGGAGTTGACTGACAAGAGCATATCGATGCCGTTCCGCAGTGGGGACGG
>JAZBNU010000280.1:0-25532 GCA_036350815.1 Desulfopila sp. | reverse complement strand
TTTTCCAAGAATAGATAGAATACCACCAGGGTACCGATAAAACTGTTGCACAGATGAACGAATTTATCATAGCGAACACCGAAAAACCGATAATCGTACAACCTGGCACCATCCACCTCGATAAAACCACCGGCGAAATGTATTAGAATAGCCACCTCCAACAAAACAAGAATAAAGAGATTGGCGTCCATCCTCCGAAAATTCATCCACACCGCGCATATGACAAAAAAAATTACCGCAGCATAGATGAAAAACTCATGGATATTCGCCTTGCCATGGAACATGATAAACCTGTCAAAATAAAACAGGCAGCACATCATCACAAACAGCACCAGATTTAGCGCAAAGAAAATGTCGATCCTGGTAATTGCCGGCCTGACCAGCGAATCTGATCGACTCAGGTTGAAAGATGTATCCATGGATATCCGATTTTGTTGAAGTTTCCTTTTATCTCGCTTTTCTCAGAGCCACCCCATAACTCCGCCATAGCAGAGCACTACGAAGGCAACAAGCGTATAACATATTCCCACGAGCGCTGTCGGAGAGAGATCCCCGAGTACATTTCGTCGTAAAGCAGGCAGAAAAACCAGATGATACACCAGGTGCCCAAGTGCAACCCCACCCGCAATATCAACAATATAGTGGTTTTTCACAAAAAGTACTGAAAGGCAGACCAGCACAAAAAGAAGAAAAAAGAGCCGGTTTCCTCCCGGCGGGGCAAAATGGCTGGAAAAAAGCCAGGCAATATAGGCAAAAGCAATATGGGCCGATGGAATCACATTCCACGGAGTGGCTCTCTCATACACATAGGCTGTCAATGCGCCAAGCCAGCCGCTGTCGGCAAGAACATGAGGAGGAACCCGGATCATGATGCTGGCAGGAAAACTGTACCACAGCACACATTCCAACCCAGTCAGCATCAAAAAACTCAAGTAAAAATAGCGAAAGGTCTGCTGGTCATATGTTTTCAGCAGAATGGCATAGGCCGCTATGAAAAAGGCGTATGCCCAGGTGAGCACGTAGGGAAGAATAAATATCGGGATATAAGGAATATGCAGGTCCAGCGGAGTGATAAGGGCGTCGGCATAGTTCACCTCTCTGCCGCTCTGAAGAACCCCGACCAGGTCGTAACAGAGCCTGTGCGTGAGGAGCAGTGGAGGAATACATAAAACCTCAAAATGAGGATGCTCCCACAACCGCGCTCGCAGACGTTTTTTGGACATTGCTCATCCCTGCCCTCAGACCCCGACCTTGTTCTGAAGGCGCTGTTCTCTCTATCAAAAGTAAAAATCCGGATTAGTCTCTGTCCAGAAACCACGCCATCTGCTTTACAACACGAACCCGATAGCCTTAACCACCTTTTTACAGTACCAGACAAATACAGATGTCCGTCAATAGCGCTGCAGAAGGGCTAAGGAATCTGATCAAAAAAGCTCTTAGTGGCCAAACAAAAACTACTCCTCCCCTGAGACAAATTACCTTTGACAAACTAGCGTTTTTGTTTGGCGATTTCCAGCAGAAACTGCGACACTCACACACTTTTTTCAATCAGCCAAAGGGGATACTCCCTCATTGAGGCAGGAAGCATCCCCCCACCTCACTTCAATATGGAAATCGGGCGGTAGAGCGTTTCAGTCGTGAAAGGTGGTAAAGGTGGAAACGGCCTCACGGGGAGTGCGGTAACTGTTTACAAGGGCGCCCTTCTCTTCATACCCCAATGCCATCCCGCAAAGCAGAATAGTCGTTTGTGGATAACCGAGGATATTTTTAACCTGCGTTGCATAGCCGCTCAAAGCGGCCTGAGGACATGTAGCAAGACCTTCATCCATTGCCGCCAGCATAACCGACTGGAGAAACATGCCACTGTCCATGTATGAACCGATAGCAAGAGAAGGATCAAGAAAAAAGAACAGCAGTACCGGTGCGTCAAAACCGCGATAATTGGCTTCCCACTGCCGCAATCTGCCCTGTCGGTCTTTTCTCTCTATTCCCAGGGTTTCATAGAGCTGCATGCCGCAGGCTATTCTTCGCATTTTAAAGGGCTCTTCCCACTTTACCGGATAGTAATCAAAGTCGCGGTCCTCCGGTTCTCCGCGGCGAAAAGCAGCAATAAGCGCATTGGCGATTTTGTCTTTGGTTGTCCCGCTGACTGCCGCAACCTGCCATGGCTGGCAGTTGGCGCCTGACGGAGCAAATCTTGCTGTATCAAGTATCTTTTCAATAGTCTTCCGACTGACCTCTTTTTTTCGGTAAGCTCGGATGGATTGACGTTGCCGTATTGCCTCTGAAATATCCATAGCACCTCTGTGAACAGGAAGTTGATGTTGTAATTCTAGCCCGAATTTCTCATGAACATTGTGTCAATTTTCTTAAATCAGATGACATTCCAATATGTTCAAGCAGTATACTTTCATAAAAGAACCATACACAATGTTCACCGCAGGCCAGCCGATCTCACCGTGCCCGGAGTCTCACTTCGTTCGCTTACCTGCAGCGTTGCCGAAGCAAGGTGCATAGCCTACTATAGCGCCTTGCTTCGCGCCTCGCATCCACGGCAACCTCGGCTGGTGAGAAATTCTGGCTAGCCCGGTTTGCGTAATTTTCGTGTTTACTCTGTTGTAAATGTAATCATGCCGTATGGCAAAAAACCATCTATTTAGTATACTCCAACTTGAACATTTTTCAATTTCAGCAACATTGTCATCAAATACTGAGGGAACCATGCTTGAAAAGCTGTTTTCACCGCAAAGTGTCGCTGTAGTCGGTGCTTCAAAAACCCCAGGGAAGGTAGGTCATGACATTCTCGCCAATCTCATCAACGGAGACTTCAAAGGCAGCATAATTCCCGTGAATCCAGCGGGAGGAACCCTCCTCGGTCTCCCGGTACTGAAAAGTCTCAGGGAGTGCAGGCACGACATCGATCAGGTTATTATTGCTGTTCCCAAAAACAGTGTTTTACGAGCCGTCCGGGACGCCATGGCCCGAAAAGCCAAATCCGTTATTCTCATTTCCTCAGGTTTTAAAGAGACCGGCAAAGAAGGGAAAAAACTCGAGGAGGAGATCAGCAAACTCTGTAGAAGCAATGACGCCCGTCTCCTGGGCCCAAATTGTCTCGGCCTGCAGAACACAGCGAACAACTTAAACAGCTCCTTTGCCGGCAGCATGCCCCTGCGCGGCAATATCGCCATTTTTTCACAGTCCGGCGCACTCTGCACTTCCATGCTTGATCTTGCCGCAGGCAGACATCTCGGCCTTTCCAAACTGATAAGCATAGGCAATAAGGCAGACATCAACGAAAACGACCTGCTGGCCTATCTGGCTGATGACAGGGATACTAAAGTCATCGCCGGCTATCTTGAAAATATAGTCTCTGGCGATACCTTCATCAAAACCGCCGAAGATGCCTGTATGAAAAAACCTGTGGTTCTGTTGAAATCGGGAACGACGGAAGCGGGACAGAGGGCTGCCGCGAGCCATACCGGGGTACTGGCAGGCACCGATACCGCCTATGGCGCAGCATTTAAGCGCTCCGGAGTCATCCGGGCCGACACCTTTGAGGCGCTCTTTGATTATGCCACGGCACTCTCCATGCAGCCCCTGCCCAAGGGAGACCGGGTGCTTATCATCACCAATGCCGGAGGACCGGGCACCATGGCAGCCGACGCCGTCGAACGCTCCGGGATGAAGGTTGCCGACCTTGCCTCCAACACCGCCACTGCTCTGCGCGAAAAACTTCACGAGGGAGTCAGTATCGGCAATCCCGTCAATGTTCTCGGAGACGCGCCACCCGAGCGCTACCGTGAAGCACTGCACGCCGCCCAGATGGACGACAGCGTTGATGCCATCATTATTATTCTGACGCCGCAGGTAATGTCCACACCCAAAGAGACGGCCCGGATCATGGCCCGTGAAGTGGATGGCCGCAAACCGGTTTTGGCTTCATTCATGGGCGGCAGGGAGGTTATGCCTGCAAGAAGCGAACTCACTGCCGCCGGACTGCCGGACTACCAGTCTCCGGAACGTGCTGTGGCCGCATTGAAGGTGATGTATGAATACGGCACCTGGCTCAACAGACCGCCCCGTAAAGTAACCCGTTTCCGGGTCAACAGGAGAAGAGTCGAGCGCATCATAACCAGGAGCAGGCGCTTTAATATTTTACGACTGAACGAGGTAAAATCCAAAAAAATTCTGCAGTCATATGGGTTCGACGTACCGGAGGGCAGGCTGGTCACCAACTCCGAAGAGGCCGTAGAGCAGGCCCGTAGAACCGGATTTCCCGTGGCCATGAAGATCGTCTCCCCTGATATTGTGCACAAAAGCGATATGGGCGGAGTTAAATTGAATCTGACTACGGTCCAGCAGGTCAGGGATGGATTCGACTTGATGATGATGCGTATCCTGCAGCAGGTTCCCAGCGCAATTATCGAAGGTATCTATGTCGAAAAAATGGTTGATCCTGGCCTCGAGGTCATCATCGGTGTCAGCAGGGACCCTCAGTTTGGCCCTATGCTGATGTTCGGCCTTGGCGGCATCTTTGTCGAGGTACTGAAAGATGTAACTTTTCATCTGGCACCCATAACCCAGGACGAGGCTATCCAGATGCTGAAATCCACCAGGTCATATGATATTCTCAAGGGAAAACGCGGCCAGAAGGGTGTTGATATTGTCGGTATCGCTAACGGCCTGCAGCGCATCAGTCAACTGACCACCGATTTTCCTCAGATCATCGAACTTGACATCAACCCTTTTATAATCGGGGAGTCGGGCACCGATCCTGTGGTAGCCGATGCTGGAATGACGCTGATATCAGCAGACAAGAACATTATCATTTAAGGTTTTATACAGCATTAAAAAAGGAGACTATCCTCCAAGGAAAGAGTAATGAACTACGATTCCAACTGGCTTGAACGTTATAAAGAAATGATCAGCACAGCCACGAAAGCCCTCAAGCAGGTTCGTTCCGGCAATAGAGTTTTTATCGGCACCGGCTGCGCTGAGCCGACCGAACTCGTCAAGGCCTTGACCGCCAGGACAACTGAGCTGGCTGATGTTGAAATTGTTCAGCTCTTCACTAAGGGCGATGCACTCTATGCCCAGAAAAGTCATGCCGGGAGCTTTACCGTTAATTCCTTTTTCATCGGCCGCAATGTTCGCGCCATGGCTCAAGAAGGCCTGAGCAGCTATACGCCTATTCTTCTTTCCAATATTCCCCACCTCTTTTACTCCGGTCAGCTGCCTCTCGACGTCGTTTTGATCCAGGTGACTCCGCCCAATGTCAACGGCAAAGTCAGCCTCGGTATTTCGGTGGATATTGTCAAAAGTGCTGTGGAAAACGGCTCCCTTATTATCGCCCAGGTGAACCCCCAGATGGTATGGACCATGGGCGACAGCATGGTCGATGTCTATGATCTTGATATACTGGTACCAGTGGACGTCCCTCTTATCGAAAGGGAAGAAGAGGAGCTGAACGAAGTCAGCCATGCCATCGGCAAGAATGTCGCTGCGCTGATTCCAGACGGTGCCACCATCCAGTTCGGCATTGGCCGGACCCCCGGTTTTGGCCGGATTCCTCATGCGGCTATTCCCTACCTGATGGAGAAGAAAAATCTCGGCATCCACTGTGAGATGATTACCGACGCCGTTATAGACCTCATTGAAGCCGGTGTCGCCACCGGTTCCCGCAAAACCATGGACAGAGGCAAAATAGTCACCAGTTTCTGCATGGGAACGAAAAAACTCTATGACTATGTCAATAATAATCCACTCTTTTGTTTTCGTCCTACGGAATATATCAACGATCCTTATGTCATCAGTGAACAGACGAAGATGGTGGCCATCAATGTCGGCCAGGAAATCGATCTAACCGGCCAGGTCTGCGCTGACGCCGTCGACGGCAAATTTTATTCCGGCATAGGTGGGCTGATTGATTTTAACCGTGGTGCGGCAAGATCAAAAAACGGCAAGACAATCATCGTCATCCCGTCAACCAGCCTGGACGGCAAACGCTCAAGAATCGTTGTCCGCCTCAGCCCCGGGGCCGGGGTTACCATTACCCGAGGGACGATACACTATGTCGTCACTGAGTACGGCGTTGCCTACCTCTACGGCAAATCAATCCAGGAAAGGGTCATGGCTCTTATCTCCATTGCCCATCCGGGTTTTCGCGATCAACTGTTTAAAGCTGCGGTGAGCGCCCACTATATCCGCTCGGAAATGGCCGATGTCACCACCGGATTTTTGATACCGCGCGACGATTTCATGCGTACCACTATGCTGCTTAAAGACGGCACCCAGGTATATTTCCGCTCCGTTCAGCCCACCGATGAGCCACGTATGAAAGACCTGCTTTACGATCTCTCCCGAGAGACGGTTTATTATCGTTTCATGAGTCAGCAAAGCAGGTTTACCCATAAACAGATCCAGGACTTTGTCTACATCGATCACCGTAAGGACGTCGCCATCGTCGGTACCGTTCCCGAAGCCCACGGAGACGATATCATCTGCGTCGGCAGATACTATCTCGACGAGGAAACCAACAAGGCTGAAGTTGCCTTCATCATTAAAGATGACTGGCAGAACAAAGGCCTGGGCACCTTTCTCTACCAACACCTGGCAGATATTGCCAAACGCAACGGTATCGCCGGTTTCACCGCAGAGGTCCTGCGCAGCAACAATCGCATGTACACCATTTTCATTCATGCGGGCCATAAAGTTTCTCATACCCTTGAAAAGGATGCGTACAGTTTTATTATTGATTTTTAAGAAAGATGGACTCGTAAAAAGCTCGATCTACGTCGTTGTAGATCTGAAACGACGATTCGCCGTACCAAATGTACTGCCGAATCGCCGTTTCAGATACCACGCCTAGTATATCAAGCTTTTTCCAGAGCCCATCCCGGTATCTTCAATGACTTTTTACGAGATTATCAAGAAAGGAAGGTACAACAAACAGGAAGAACTCATTACACCATCACCAAGGAGGAACAAATGAAACATGTCCTGCTCTTTGTAGTCATTCTCGCTCTGAGTGCTTGCGCCCGATCTTCGAGTTATCTGCTCGACCGGCCTCTGGTTCTTGTACCGGACCGAGCTCCTCACAGTGACAATATACAGGAGAGGTCTACTGCCGCTTTTCTCAAGGCTTTGCAGAGATATGGCTGGCAGATACGGGGGTTGGACAGAGAGGAAGGCACTATCATCGCTGAAGCATGCAGAGGTACCCGGCACTGTGCTGAAATTGCGGCAACTGTAATGGAGGACGGTTCTGTCTCCATCATCCGGACACCAGAGCGGACCTTGACCATCGACGAGGGCAATATTCTCCGGGGATGGGTCAGCAACCTCGAAAGAGAGTATAAAAAGAACATGAGGCGGATGCGCTGACAGTCCGGATTTCTTCAATGACAGTGCTTCACGGCTTTCCACCGGTGTCGGATCCTGCCGTCACCACTCTCATCCTCGGCTCAATGCCGGGACATGATTCTCTTGAGGCCAGCCGGTATTACGCCCACCCGAGAAATGCGTTCTGGCCGATCATGGCCGAGATTTACACTATGAGCACCACTCTTGAGTATCATGAACGGCTGGCTGTTCTCCTTGCCAACGGCGTGGGATTGTGGGATGTCATCAAAAGCTGTCGCCGCAGTACAAGCCTCGACTCAGCCATCGAAGAGCACTCAATTGCAGTCAATAATTTTGCGGAGTTCATCAGCAAACACCCGCTCCTGCTCCGCATCTGCTTCAACGGAGCCAAAGCAGAACAGAGTTACAGACGCTATGTTCTGCCCTGTCTCAAGGAATGCGATCTCCTCTACCTCCGCCTGCCTTCCACCAGCCCGGCAAACGCCCGGATGAGCTATCTGGAAAAGCTTGCCGCATGGCGTGCTGCCTTGGTTGAGGACTACTGAGAGGTTGTATCGTCGACTCTTCTTTTCCTGGGAAGCAGTACTGAGGCAACTCCTTCGAGAACGGCAACTCCGTTCTGGTTGATGCAGGTGGTTTTCAGTTGGGCGGATTTCTTTTTAGGACCTATCTCTATGATTTCAGCCGTTGCGGTAATGGTGTCGCCGATACGAACTGGAGCCAGAAAGCTCAGGGTCTGCCCCTGATAGATAGCCCCCGGACCAGGCAGTTTCATTCCCATAACGGCACCGACAAGGCCGGCGCAGAGCATCCCGTGCGCGATTCTGCCGCCAAAAGGCGTCTGCCTGGCATACTCCTCATCCATATGGACCGGGTTCATATCTCCGGTTATTCCGGCATACTGATAAATATCCGATTCGCTGATTGTCCGTGAAAGACTGGCTGAATCTCCCACTTTCAGTTTGGCTATGTCCAGAAGCTGGTGCGGCATTGTTGCGTAGCTCCTCCTTATGTGTCGTAATACGACCTGTACTTATTTCTTTTCAAAAATATCCGCGACTCTGTCCTGCAGAACGGTTATGGTATCGCTCCTTCCGGCGGTATTGACATACATGTCCCGCGCCTTGTCGCTGCATCGACTGCAGCTATTGAACGGCAGGCAAAAGCCGTGCAGATGCTGGTGCAGCCCTTCCGCTACTACTTCGGAAAATCCAGGACACCGGTCACAAAGGTGATACACCCTGGTCTCCCCCACCTGGAATCCCGTGGTATCATAAAAGATCCTCTTCCTCTCGACAACAGTCTGCCTGCCGGCATACTCTTTTTTCATTTCGTGTCTTCTGCCAAAAAGGTCCACGGCCTGAGCGCAGAGGCCCTCGATATACCGGGTCATCTCCGCTTTCTGGGAAAAATTCACCGGATTATAATCCGGTTCACGGACAGTGGAGGTATCCATCCCGGCCATGGCAAGAATGATGCCGAGGTTGGTGTAAGGCAGAGCTCCTTCAATGGCGTAGCCGCCTTCCAGCACACAGATATCGGGATTGAGGTTCCGGTTGAGCCTGGCATATCCCTGGGCAGTGAAATTCATGTTGGTGATCGGATCGGAGTAGTGGTTGTCCTGTCCGGCTGAATTTATGATCAACTCCGGCTCAAACTCGTGCAGCAGAGGCAGGACAACACGGTCCATCACCATGTCGAAACCCTCCTCGGACGTTCCGGGTGGAAGGGGAATATTGATTGTGTATCCCGGTGCCGCCGGACCACCCGACTCGTGGAGAAAACCGCTGCCTGGAAATATAGTGCGGCCGTCCTGATGCATGGAGATAAAAAGGGTATCCGGATCATTGTAGAAGATATCCTGGGTGCCGTCACCGTGATGACAATCGGTATCCACCACCGCAATTTTTCTGACGCCGTAATGACGGCGGATATACTCCACCATAATGGCTTCGATATTGACGACACAGAACCCTCTGTCACCAAAAACCGTCTGCATGGCATGGTGGCCAGGCGGTCTGACAACGGCGAAGGAACGCTCCACTTCTTTGTCCATCACCGCCCGCGCCGCCCGGATTGCTCCTCCGGTGGAGATAAAATGCGAGGCCGTCAACAGCTCCGCTGTAGAAGGAACACAGAGATGCACCCTGTCGATATCCTTCTCTTGAGCCATCTCAGGATTGAAAAAAAAGATATTCTCCACATCTTCAAGCCCCTCCTCTATCAACTGATCCTTGGTATAGAGAAGACGTTCTTCCCGCTCAGGATGCGACGGGCTTATGCACCAGTCAAAGGCAGGAAAAAGTACCAGACCGGTTTTTCTGGGGGCCCTGGGCATATATACTGTCATAGTTCAGTCCTCCACCTCTGTTAATCCCGGCCGGATCTGCGCCTTCAGGGTTATAATCCTGCCGGTGGAGGAAAAGCCCCGAACGGTCTGCACCTCAAGGCGCTCTATAAAATCAATTTCAGGAAGTATCCGAGCGTCCCTGTCATATGCCAGCGTTCGTATGGCTCCCTCCAGGCGCATCTCCGCATCCTCCATATCAAAAAGTTTGGGAATGCTTTCCATCAGCGAAATTTCCGGGATGGAGAGGGTTCTTAAATTGGTATCACCATATAGACTCGCCTGAACGGTTACGCGGGCTCTGGCAGCACCAACAGCATTGGCAACTTCGTAGTCCGGCGGCACGATGCAATCAAGGGCAAAGGTCTCCTGCAGAAAACCCTGCAGAGCCTTTGCCGGACCGCCTATGGTGATTAAGCGCTCAGGAGTGATTTTTTCCCGCTCGAAAAACGCTGAAACGGTATAGACCGGTCGGCGGAAAACTTCCAGGATCATTTCGACCACCACCTGGCGAATGGTGGCGCTAAATGACCGCAGAAGTTCCGTTGCCGTTTGCTCCGGTTTCTGTTCGGGACGGAGCATCTTCATTGCTGTTCCGGCTTGTGCAATTGACCCCTCCGCGATGGTACCCAGAACAACCATGGCATCGGTTGGGGTCGGATGTCTTCCGCCGAATGCCATGGGGGCATCTATCCGCTCCGGGCCGATGACAAAGCGGTCATCCTGCCACATCACCCGGCTGTCGCCGCCAAGACCGATGCTTTTGCTCAGCAGGGCCCGTATCAGGGTAGGACGGCCGCTGACTGTGGCCCCATAGGGCTCGAGCAACGGGATGCCATCGGCAAAGATAGCAATGTCCGTTGTTGTCCCGCCGATATCAAGTAGAACCTCGTCGCCGATTTCTTCAACCAGCGCCAGAGCGCCCATGACACTCGCTGACGGGCCGGAGTGGATCGACTGGCAGGGAAACTCACATCCTGCAGCAAAAGGCATGGTCCCGCCATCCGCTTTAAGAATATAGCAGGGACAACTGATGCCGAGCCGGGCGAAGCCATCCTCCATGGCCGTTTTAAACTGGAAAAACTTCGATTTCAGGGCACTGTTGAGCCAGGTTGTATACACCCGCCTGGGGAAATTGGGCAAACCCGATATGCGGTGCCCCATGCTTATATGGGGAAAATGATTCTTCAGCTGGTCTCTATACCATACTTCGTGCTCGTTGTTGCGGTGCGAAAATTTGGTCACGATACCAACGGATTCTATCTCCCGGAGACGCAGATTCTGCACTGCGTGTTCCACCTCTTTTTTATCCGGTCCGCGAACAACTTTACCGCGGTGATCCACCGCGCCCGCAAGAAAATAGAGATCGTCGCCACATTGAAAAAAATCGGGATTCATGCCGGGACCTGCCTGAACCAGCATGCCGACTCTGTCGAAGTCTTCATTGATAAGAGCATTGGTGCACAGAGTAGTGCTCAGGTTTATCCTTTTCAGCTCACTTTTATCCTTGGGCAAAAGGGACTCAAGAAGGACGATGATCGACTCTCCGAGGTTGTTCTGATCCACACCTACTTTCTTCTTGGCCACCACAGTGTTGCCCTGCAAAAGAACACCATCGGCATGGGTGCCGCCCACATCTATTCCGATAATCATTGTGTCACCTTGTAAAAGTCGCAGTCAGGATCATCGTGCTCAACTCTATTGTAAACGGGCTGCCACCGTATTACCGGTCAGCAGCGACACTCATCTCCGATACTATTCAATATACCGGGAAAAACAAAGGGATTTTCCGCCCCAGACCAGAGTTCTTCATTTTTAAGAAGCAATTCGCCCGCCTTCAATCTCATGGTAAGACATTACTTTACTATCTAAAAAAATTAAAACTGTTCCTAAATTTTTACATGTATTCAACTAAGCAGGATTGAAACACGACCGAAAAAAAATGCCAGTTTCCTGCTTCGGCAGGCCGTATCTAAAACCATCAAGACATTTTTGGTATTATGACCGGCTAATGCTTTTTGCAAAATGGAAAAACTCCCAGCCCGTTGAGAATTCCTTCGGCATGCTCTATAGTATACCTGTTGAGTTGAACGTGTTGCCGTATGTGTCCGGCATTCCATTTCCGCCGTTTGTCAGTGGAGACCATCATGACGTCCTTCAAAATTATCACCCTTTCGGTTATCATCCTTTTTAGCACTGCAATCAGCGCAGCTGCGGGAGAACGGTATTACGGTTATGGCCATCATTATGACAAACCCCATTACCATTCCTATAAACATCGAAATTATTACTCCGGCTCATCTGAGTATTTCTGGGCTTTTCTTGGTGCTGCAGTGCTGACGGGGATACTCTTTAACTCGCTTACCAGCAGGCCTCCGGCACAAAAGAGAGTACTCTACCAGACACCGGTATATTCCACTCTGCCACAGACTCCTGCCCAGCGTATCTTTGTTTCTTCGCAGCCCTTGCCTGATGTCGAGCTGATCCTGCGCCGGGTCGAAACCACGCCACATATCCTCAACATGCGCAGTACTCCCGACACCAACAGTGAGATAGCCGGACAAGTGCTCCAGGGAACCGTCTTAGGAGTTATTGGTGCTGCGCCGGAATGGCTCTATATTAAAACCGATTCCGGCAGGTATGGATGGATCAGGGAGCAGTATACCCGTCCCGTGGGGAGTCCTGTCGGCTAGCCAGATAAGGCAGAGAGTTTCCTCAGCTGTAGCCGGCAAATATCATACGGAGCTATCCTGCGACATGGCAGTCGAGCCTGCTGCCGCTCCGGCTTCCGCAATTCTCTGGCGCTCCTGTGTGTCAACAGCCTCAGGCACCTCGACAATGACTTTACGATGGGCATAATGAATACCCTTGGCCGCTAATGCTTCGGTAATGCGCCGATAGGCTTCTCGGCGGATAACAAAGTGAGTACCGGGCTTCGCAGTAAATTTCACCCGTATAACCATTACCGAGTTGGTAATTTCTCTGACGCCCTGAGATTTGACCGGCTGGATGAAGTCTTTACCGTAGTCTTCATCTGCAAGCATTGCCTGCCCCACTTTCTTGATGACTCTCCTGACCAGATCAATATCTGTATCATAGGGAAATTCCAGATTGAACTTGACGACAATCCCGCCTCGCATGTAATTCGTAATCGACCCCAGTTCACTGTAAGGGACTATCTGCAGCATTCCCCGGTGGTGGCGCAGCAGTACATTGCGCAGGGTGGTTCCCTCCACTTTACCTGAGACCCCACCTGCCTCGAGATATTCACCGACCCGAAAGGCATCGTCGAGGAGGAAAAAAAAGCCCGAGAAAACATCGCTGACCAGCTTTTGCGCACCAAATCCGATGGCCAGACCCACAACGCCAGCACCAGCAAGTAAGGGGCCTATTTCAACCCCTATGGTCGAGAGAACTGTAAGGGTCACCATCGCAACAAGGACAGTACCGAGAAATTTTCGCACCATGGGCAGCAAGGTGTAGCTCCGCCCTCTCAGAGCTGATCCACCCCATTCACTATCATCATCTTCACTCTGTTCTTCCGGTTCGTCCTCGAGAATTTTTCGCTCAATATACCCGGAAATTATTCGCCATAAAGCAAGAGCAAGAGCCATTGTTACCAACGAGCGAAAAACAATTTCACTGACGGTTTTCAAGTAGGGCAAAGGGTATCCCCAAAGACTCATTACCCACCCGGCAAATGCGAGAAGCAAAAACAGTCTGACCACTCGATGCGTCTTAACAGTCAGCAGTTTCTCTTTTTGCTTCGCAGTCGGCTCCTCGAGCTGGCCTTTTTCTTCGCTCAGCTGTTCATCTGACTGGTATATCTTGAGTGTCTGAACAGTCACCCTGACAACCCAATGGCCAATCCGGTCGAAGAGGAGAAAAAGCGGAACTACAAGCAGGCTAAGCAAAAACCTTTCATTATCATTTTTCATCCCCATGGTTTGCTGGAATGCAAAGAGCATCCATACAAGAAGAAGATAGAGCAATGCGGGAATATGCCAGTACAGCGCCAGTTGACGTATAACCCAGCTGGATCCTGAGTCAACGGTTTCGGCTGAAAGAATGTATTCGGCAATCGGTTTCCGATAATAAACAAGCATGAATGCCGTAAAGATCAATAATATCGAGCCTAAAACAATTATAGATAGCGTGACAGCCTGCCGGGCAACGCCGAGCTCTCCTATCAAGGCTATAAACCCCAGGCTTGTACCTACATAGGCACAGACATATTTGACTGTCATATGAAACGCCTGAGCCGCTTTTTCACTGATAGGTAAAAGCCGTAAGGATGCCAGTTGCGGAGAAAAGACAAGATGAGAGAGCAGCACCCCAATGCGGAAAAAAAGGAGGCTGAACATAATCGCCAGGAAAAGATAGCGGACAGCGGGATTATCATACAGAGGAGTCAGTAGAAAAAGAAGAAATGCCGCAAGGGTAAAAATTGCCAGATCCACCAAAAGAGGTGTTCCCCGTAAAATTCCAGCCATAAAACGTGTATACCCATGAAGCTCAGGAATTTCCTGATGCAAAAAGCTATTGCGATAGTTTTTTGCCGAAACCCTGAAGAACAGCTCCACCCCAAAAGCAGCAAGAAAGAGCATGAGAACAAAAAACAGATTGAAAGCAGCCGATCCAGCACCCGGCCCAGAACCTAATTGCTTGTATATTGCAGCGAAAGCATCCGGGAGCTTGCCGAAATAGGCCGCCAGTTCCTGGAAATTGTTCTCCAGTTCCCTGCCATCTTCAGAGTCGAGGATATGAAGCCAATTTTTTACAGCGAAGTACAGTCGACTGCCGCCTTGACTGCTTTCTTCTTTAACATTCTTTTTCGCTAATTCCTCAATAAGCAGATTACGGACCTGAGCATCACTCAATGGAGCCAGGATGGAATTGATCTGATCTGGCGTCTTTCCACCAGACACCGCTTCGGAGTCATATTCGGCCGACCGGCCATGAGCGGTAACTAAGAAGACAGCAACGAACAGAAATGGTATCACAAACCCATATCGAGTAAATCCAGTAACCATTAAAAACTCCTTCCGTTATTATGCTTTAGTTCCATACATCTGCAACACTATTATATACAACAAAAAAAAGGAAACATCTATTTGATAGTAAACCAGTATCTACAGCTAAGGTTCGTACATCCTCCTGTGGAGTGCTTACTGCGTAATTTGCCTTTTCCCATGAGAATTCAAATCCTCCAAGAGTGCTAGCGGCAGCTCTTCCATTTTTTTGACACTGACTGGTCAATATACCAGGCTCATTTCTCCGGCGGCATTTCCAAAAATAAGGTATTGGTTGCCTTCCCCCTCCTGGCGGACTTTCTGCTTTCTCTCTCAATGGTATCGATGACAAGTGTCCTAGCGAACAGACTTTTTCTGTTCAAATCGCCAACTATTCCAGATATTTTTCAACAATCCTCTCAATTGCACCGTCAGAAAGCATCCGCTCCAGTTCCTGGTCAAAGTGGCGAACCAGTTCCTCATGGTTTCGGGCCCGGGAAAAAGCCATGACCGTTCCTTTGCTGCCGGGAGTCACCAGCTCGAACTGCGCCTCTTTTACCTCAGTCATTCTGCCGGTAGCCTGCAATTGGTAGCGTCCCACAACACTGTTGACGATGATGGCGTCAAAGCGGTCCGCAAGCAGCATATTTACCAGGCTTTCCATATGAGGCGCCTCTGTCTTTCTGATATCCCGGTTCTCGATAAAAGCGGGAGGAAAAACAAAACCGCTCACCATACCTACATCTTTACCACTCAGATCATCGAGTCGCTGCGGGTTGAAAGAAGAATCTCTTCTGGTAAAAAAGATATACCGGACATCCTTTCGGTAAGGTCGACTCCAGAGAAGGTAGGCATCACGCTCCTTACGAAAACTCAAAGAAGTGGTCATGTCAGCCTGCCCGGCCTCCAGCGTGGCGAGAACCCTGCGAAAAGGCATGAGCTCGACAGTGACTTCTATGCCGAGGTTCTTCAGTACCTGCAGAGCAATCTCCATATCAATCCCCGGTCCCAGGGGATGGCCGGCCGGCATGACATACGGCGGATAGGGATCATTGACCAGGGTGACTTCAGTGGGTAAAGACGATGATGCCTGGCCAGACTGCACCGAAAGAAGAGTAACAAGAGCTATAATCACCAGCTGCAACTCTCTTTTTATATTCTGGCGGCCATATATGGTCATAGGTTTCCGCGTCCCTGTTATGGAGACAAACTCTCAGGACAGGCGCTATTCTGCGCAACTGTTTTTCAATGCAAACTGGTGGACTATTTTCAATTATGTATTACCTTCCTGGAATCCTCATACGACAACAATAGTATCATACCAGGATAAAAAAACCCAACCACTCATTAGCAGCTCTTTTCATGAATCTGCAGACTATCCTTTTCAGTTTTCCCCTGCCATGACTTTGAGACCATATTCTTCCCCCCCTTGCAGGCAAATCACGACCCTCGTCCTTCACTGCAGGCGAGCATTGAAAATAATGCTCCTGCTTTTATATTATCTCCAACGAGAGACCATAGCGTCTTCCGTAAAGCCTTTTTCATTTATGAAGAACCGTGCCCTCCTCCATTCTGTGGCATTAAGTATTCTCATGCTCTGCAGCGGATGTTCCCTGCCGTCAAGCATGACAAGCCTTGACAAGGTTCTCCAGCAGAAGCAGTTCGGCAATACAGAAACAGATTTTCAATACAGATGTACACTCGGTGCCCACCGTGGCGCCTCCGAAGAGTACACGGAAAACACCCTGGCAGCCCTTCTTGCCGCCAACGCCAGCCCGAGATACGCCTTCATAGAATTTGATGTCCAATACTCGCTGGATCGGGAAATAGTCGTCTATCATGATCGCAGAATGCTGCGACTTTTCGGGAGTATAAAAGCCATCGGCAACACAGATTTTGCCGACCTTTCTGCAATCAGCGGCGGGGAAATAGCGCTCTATGAGGATGTCATCGACAAGCTCTCGAAAAAACTCAACATCGAAATAAAATCAAGAGGGAACGAGCAGGAGGATGAACAACTCGTCGATGAGCTCATCACTGATCTGCGACACCGCGGGCGTCTCGATGATGTTTTGCTCAGCTCAATTTCTACCAGGGTACTGCAATATATTAAACACAAATACCCCGAAGTGACTACCGGTCATGTTTTCTGGCTGACATCCTCCACCTACCTTCCTTTCGATGAACTCACCAGGAAACTCTATGCCAATATCGACGAAAGCCGAGCTGACTACATCATGCTGCATGAAGCCAACCTGCGCAATATCGAAGATCTGCTCACCTTCAAGCCAAGAGGAAAAACTCTTGTCTTCTGGGATTTTGACGACACCATGTACATCGTCCACAAAGATCTTTCCGACCGTCTCTGGGGAGACTCTACGGTGAAAACTTTTTTCCTCTTTCTCTTTTTTTCAGCAGTCTCACTTTTCGACTGAACCAAAAACTGTCGGCGCAACTCAGCACTGGGGCTTGCGCCGAAGCCTGTCAATGCATCTTTATTCAGAGGATGAAATCTGAATTTTCCTGATATCGGCGTCCGGCAGAGCCTTTTTAGGAATAACAAGAGATAAAACGCCCCGGCGAAAATTGGCCTCGATATGGTCCTGATCAGCATCCTGAGGAAGGGTTAACACTCGCCTGAAAGAGCCATATGATCGCTCCATGCGGTAAAAATCATTCCCTTTGTCTTCCTTTTCCTGCCTTTTTTCGCCGCTGATGGTCAAGGTACCGTCACTGAGCTCAACTTTGATATCTTTTTCATCCACACCAGGAATCTCAACAGTGATAGAGTAGTGCTGCTCATTGCCGCCAACATTCACGAACGGCCGCAAAAAGCCGCTCTGCACCATGTTCGCCGTTTCTCCGGAGTAATATCCCCGGGAGCTGAAATCCCGAAAGAATCTATCAAACAGCTGTTCCATCTGCTGCTGGAAATGGTGCAGCGGCTGCGGATAGGACTCCACTGTGCTTCCGATATTTTTTCGGTCTACCGGAATAGGGGAAGTAGACGCTTCTTCATCTTCTTTCTTAAACCAGTTCCAGGGCGCAAGCTTTTTCAGATCCATGGCAACCTCCATACTTCTTGTTAAGGAATGTTGAACACCAGCCCTCACCAGAAGATACAGTAACTATGTCGCCGAAAAAATCAATTTAGGAACATTACTTTTTATTGATTTACTTTTTGGAGTAATTACCAGGAGTGTTGATCATGCCGCAATGATCTCGCGCCAGTATTCGCGCTAAAGCCGGTACTGGCTCTTCATTTCCTGATACACCAGGGTAGAAACCTGGCGGATGACATTGCCGCGGGTGCGCATCCAGGTCCCATAATCTCTGGCCCGATTGCTTTTCTCAATGATTCCGACAATTGCATAAGGGTATCGCTGTCCATTCCTGCCCCGCAGGACCAGGATGCCCATATCGCCGCAGAGATGGGCGGTGGACCCGGTCTTGTTGTAGACCATGGTACCGCGTGGAATAGGGGTGCCGTCATAAAGACGATCACGTCCCGGCAGGGACATCAGACGGCGCATCTCTTTACTGTAAGGCAGTTCGTCGTTCCATAAAGCCTGCAGAAACCTGACATAGTCAGACGGAACCGCGCTGTTTTTATACGTTTTCCCTCCTGCGGGAATATACTCTACGATCCTGGTATTGCGAAATATATGGCTGTAGTGCTTCCGCAGGATTTCTTCACAACGCGCAGGCCCCCCCGCCATTTTTATAACCCAGTTGGTCGAGCCGTTATTACTGTGCTGGATCATTGCCTCCATATTTCTTCTGCTTTTCGGCCCATACACCAGACTGCCTTCCCTTACCTGATGAAAAAACGCCAGCGATATAAACGGCTTAATCATGCTTGCTGCTTGGAAAACATCATCAGCATTAATATTGACCAGGCTTTCCCCTTTTCCCAGGTCATAGACAACCCAGCTGGTCCTCTCATCACCGCTGATGCTGCCCTTGCGGCGAAGTTCGCCAATTAACTCCTCTACTCCTTTTTCAAAACGGAAATTACCGCTTGTGGGTAAGGAGAATCTTTTTTTCACCAGGCGCGGGGTCAAGGCAACCACGGTCTGTTCTTCCTGGGCATCAGGCAAAACTTCCTGTTCTTCTTCGGCATCTGCCGTTTCCGTGACGGCAGGAGATTCCGCGGCGTCATAGAGATGACTCGACTCACCATAAATCACCGGACTGTTGACCTCAGGTGTTATTGATGTGCGGATTCGTTTAGACTTGAGAAGCTTGGCGTGCCTCCGGGCAACGGTATAGGTCGAAGCACGGTCTCCCATGCGCCGGTACACCAGAGAGTAATTATCACCACTGGTCTGCATTATAAAAAGGTTTTTGCCGACCTCTTCACCAAGATAGCTGTAAATCCGGGTATACACCTTTTTCAAGGCATCAAGATTGGGACCGAGGCCATAACTGACATTATAGAGTTCATAATACCCGTGGTCTTTAACTGCCTCACATTCTGCCAGACCGGCCTGGCGAAGAACCTGGCTATGCTTAATGGCTGTCTGCAGGGCATTCAAGGCGCTGTCATTGGCATCATAAATAATGCCATACTCGCCTTGCCCCCTCCCTACTATTCGAAAATGTTGCATTTCTTTCTGCTCAAACACCTCGCCAAGCTGTTCCTGATAATCAAGAACATTTTCGAGACTGCTGTCCCAGATATAGGCTATATCGTATTGAGTGTCTTGAGCCAAAAGACTGCTGGAAAAAGCAAAAATACAAAAAAATATTACAGCAAAACGAAACATAACTTTCCATCGCATGAATTGTACACAAAAGCTATTTAACTCAATTCCAGAAAACACTTTCTCGTGCCTCTTTGAACGAAAGAATCTCTCCCAATTCCATAGAAAAAGCAAGAAAAACCTTTCGTGAGGCCGCTGGTTCACTCAGCTTGTTTGTTATAATCAGAGCAAAAAGAAAAGATACTCCCACCGCCATGAGAACAAGAGATTACCATCAGGTTAAGATCAACTGCATTATCTAACATTTGTCAGCAGGCCGCCGTTCCGGTACAAACCGGCTGGCGACAGTACCTTCATTCCACTCTTTTGAAACATAAAGTGAACAATAGCAGCTGCCGAACTCTTCTACATCCGGAGCCCGATAGTCGCAGGGACAGATAATATCACGGTCGGCTTCTCTATCGTTTTTAGCAAGGCGGCATGGACAGCACATATATCCGTAACGCTCCTTATTCGTCAAAAGAGCCTTGAGAAGGAATAACGTCTGGTCTTTGTCCCGGTTGAAATAGTATCCTTTGGGTTCATTTATTTTTTTGAGCTGTTCATACAATTTTTCAACGTCCATCCTCTATCCCCAACTCTTTCATAATCACTTCTTTTTGAAAACCAATTATGGCCTTGTTTCCGATAAATACCACAGGGAAGGCATTTTTTTCATTATAGGGCGCCATCTGCTGCAATAGTTCTTCCCGGTCACGCTGCTCAAGGAGATCTACCTCGGTGGACTCAAAGAGGATATTGTACTCCTGCAGCATATCAATAAGCTTTTTACATTGCAGGCAGGTGGTCAACACCAGCAGTTTTACTTGAGGGGTATTTTGTTTCATCAGAACTCGCTCCACGCTCTCTTTTCATTCTGATTACATATAATCCTCAGCCATGATTTGGCTGAGTTTCGTACGTAATCAGAATTTTCATACACTCATTTTTTTACCCATACTGCCTTTTATAACCTTTAAAAGGGGAAATTTCCACCCGAGCCGAGAAAATAGACATAGAGGTGACATTATGAGAGGCGGATATGCATCACTGGTATGGGTAAATTACAGTAAAGGGCTTGATTGTGTTTGTTATATTGACAACATCAAGGGAAACAAATCTACTCTAAGGACATGAGATAGGAACGGAGATTCTGGGGACTGTTGGTAAGACCAAGTTTGCGCCGCAGGCTTTTCCTGTGAAAATCCACCCCGCTGACCGACAAATTCAAAACTTCGGCAATCTCCTTGCTTGATCTTCCTCCGCGCACCATATTGGCAACTTCAATCTCCTGTGGGGTGAGCATCGCTTTGAGACCGGCCAGGGAGCGGAGAAAAGGAGCTGTGATTTCCCGCAGGTTTTCCTCAACTACTTCTGCAAGGGTTCGTTGTTTTTCCGTAAGTTTCCCTTGCAGCAGCCTCTCCACATACGGCAGGACCAGGCGGTCTACATTGGTATACATGGTTTCCTCGATACGGGTTCTGTCTTCATCACGCTGACGCAGCAGCACCTTCAAAGCGATATTGGTTTCTTCCAGCCGCTCGCGCTGACGCAGCAACTCAGCCTCCTTGAACTCCAGTTCCTCCTGAACAATCATAATGGGGGTAATATCTTCGTGAGTTATTATCACCCGATGAACATCTTCATCCCGATAAGGCACCACCCGTATGATATACCAGCGTTTTTCCGTGGGGCTGTGACATGGATACTGATGAAAAAATTCTTTCAACTCTCCCCGGACAACCTTTTCGATTCCGCGGGCGACAATTTCGGCATCATGAACGGTGTCCTCGGCCCCGGCACGGCAAATAGACAAATAGTTCACCCCGACGCTGTCCCAGCCCTTTTTCATTCCATTGGCCCGGGCGTAGTTCTGCCACGCTTCATTGGTTTCAAGGATAACACCATTTTCGTCCAAAATGGCAACATGGGCCGAAAGCGAGTTCACCACCACATGGTAAATATCAGCATCCGCCATTGTTTAATCTCCCTTTAAAGAGTGCACATCGTCATGTATTCGATCTTTCTGTTTTTCTCTGCCACAATGATGGCCTGGACCATATACACGTGAGACAAAAAGCATCGCAGCCGGCCAGAAAACAGCCCAGACAAGGGCAAGCACGGCAAGAGAGTACGCAACTGACTGGGGAAATTCAGCACCACCAAGCTGTACGCCACCCCAATACGCCAACGGTCCCCCCACTCCGCCAAAAACAATGTTGATCAGATGCCTGCCCTGCATCCAGCGCAGACTATGGAGAGGCAAAGTGGCCAACCCAGCCCATATAATCACCAGCCAGAAAGGTATAAGCCGGGAAGGCGGATCGAAGGCAAGAACGGAAAAATACTGCATTGCCGTATCAATAATCACCCCCGCTGCAACAAACCCCATAATGACCTTGGCATCGGCAATTCTCTTATCCGTCAGCAGCAGATGCAGAACAACAAGGAAAAGACCGGCCACGGCACCGCTGTTGCCAAAGAGTACACAAAGAAACCAGATAGCCTGATAACCGGCAAGATTAACAAAAATATTCATTTTTTTACCTCACGCGGGCGCCTGGACGGTCGGCCACCAGGTGGACAACACTTATGGAGCGTTCAAGAAAACCACCCTCACAGTAGCAGAGATAATAATTCCACAACCGGCGAAACCTCTCGTCATACCCGAGTTTTCCAAGCCGGGCAGCACCATGGTTGAAGCGCTCCCGCCACAAAGCGAGTGTCTTGGCGTAATCTCCGCCAAAATCTTCAAGATGGCGCACCACCATATCGGTAGTGCTTGTCAGAAGATTCTGCATCCTGGTATTGGAAGGCAGGCAGCCGCCGGGAAATATATGCTGCTGAATGAAATCAACGGTACGGACATAGTCTTCGTATTTTTGATCACGTATGGTTATGGCCTGCAGCAGCATTGTGCCGTTCTCTTTGAGCAATTCTCCGCATTTCTTGAAAAATATCGGCAAATAAGAATGCCCGACCGCTTCTATCATCTCAATGGAAACCAGTTTATCATAGCTGCCCTGCAGGTCGCGGTAATCCTTCTGCAGCAGGGTTACCTTGTCCTCCAGGCCTGCGGCGGCTACACGCTTTTTCGCTTCCTGGTACTGGGCATTCGATATAGTTGTGGTGGTCACACGACAACCGTAGTTTTCAGCTGCGTATATGGCAAAGCCGCCCCAGCCGCTGCCAATTTCCACAACATGGTCATCAGCCTGCAGATCGAGCTTTTTACAGATCAGCTCAAGCTTATACCGGGCAGCTTCTTCAAGACTACTGTCCGGGCTGGGAAAAACTGCAGAAGAATACATCATGGCCGGGTCGAGAAACGTGCTGTACATTTCATTACCGAGATCATAGTGTGCCAGGATATTCTTTTTAGCGCCCCGGCGATTATTTCTCTTCAATAGATGACGACCTAGCTGTAACGGGCGGAGCAGCCAGGCAAAACCTTTCTCCATACCGTCCAGCACTTCCATATTCGCCACCAGAATTCTCACCAGAGCGGTCAAGTCATCGGTGTCCCACAGTTTATCGATATATGCCTCGCCGGCACCAATGGAACCACCCAGTAAAATCTTGGGGTATATGGTCTGAGAGTGGATATAGATATGGGCGACAGGCTCACCATCCCCGCTGCCGAAGCTAAAGGTATCTCCGGACTCATGCAAAACAAGGCGGCCATGACGCAACCCTCCCAGCATCTTATGCACTATACGCCTGGCAAAAACAAGGGGAAACATTTTGATTCTGCCCCCATCCTCATACACTGTGGTGCTCTCTCTTGAGTTCATAGTGCCTCCCTGGCATAGCCGAGATAGGGTACACCTTTTACGTACAGTTTAAGAGCCTGCCAGTATATACCGGCAACAATGAAGCCGGTCATCACCGGTTTTTTCATAATTAAGCCGCGAATCCGGTCAGCCGCAAGAGGAACCCTGGCAAGTTCCAGTCGAGCCTCAAAAATATCTCCACGCGCATCATCAACCTTCAATTCTATTTTCAAACTTTCACCAGGAGGTTCGATGTTCCAGCTGTAGTGCTGGTCCATGTGATTGAAAGGTGAAACGTGAAATTCCTTTTTATGCTGAGGCTGCAGCGCCTCATCAGCCACATAATGACCATACTGATGTCTTTCATTCCACGGAATATTCGACACTTCGGCGAGAAAATGGCTCAATTTTCCTGTCTGGTCAAAGGCAAAATAGAAATTCACTGGGCTGAAATAGAGGCCCATGGTTCGCAGATTCAAAAGACCATAGACACCCCCTGTTACCTCCTTTCCGGTCAGATCAGTCATTCTCTCTTTGATACAGTCGCCTAGCGGCCGCCCCTCATCTCCAAAATAATCCGGCCGGTGAAATCTGGCAAAAGCCCATCCGGTTGCGGAAAACCATGGCCGCATTGAAGGAAGCTGCTCAACTTCTTCGAGATCAAGATACCACATGAAAAAAGGATAGCTGAAGCTGTGTGACTTGGGAAGATAGCGGCGATGACTGATTCGGCCCACGTAAATCGCTGAATTCATGCTTTGCCCTCCACCGCCCGGCAAACCCTCAGGGCACTGAATACTCCGTCCTCATGAAATCCATTACGCCAGTACGCTCCACAAAAATGAAGCGAAGCGACTCCACTGATCGATTCCCATTCGTCCTGGGCCCGAACAGCAGCGGTGGTAAATACAGGATGGCGGTATTGAAAGCGGGCCAGAACATGTTCCTCAGCCACATTCTGGTTCAAGGTAACCAGGTAGGTGGTGGGGCTGTCGAGGCGCTGGAGTATGTTCATGTTATAGGTCAGGGTAGCCTGCTCCTGCGCACTATTGACGACCTGGTAATTCCATCCCGCCCAGGCTCTGGCAGCTTTGGGCAGATGGCTGGTATCGGTATGCAGAATCACATCGTTTTCACTGCAGGTAAACGCAGAGAGGACTTCTTTTTCCTTCGGGCTCGGATCTTTTATCAGGGCAAGAGCCTGATCACCATGACAGGCGAGTATGGCTTCATCAAAAAGCTCCGTGCCGAAGGCAGTCTCAACGGCGACGGAACCATTTTGGCGCTGCACCCCTGTTACCGCTGTATTGAGGCGAATATTCTGTTTAAATCCCTTGACCAGCGGCTCAATATAGCTGCTCGAGCCCCCTTTTATGGTATACCACTGAGGTCTGTTGGTGATATCCAGCAAGCCGTGATTATCAAAAAATTTAACAAAAAAGGAGAGAGGAAAGGCAAAACAGCCTGCAAACCCCATGGACCATATCGCTGAAACCATTGGAATTATATAATTTTCACGAAAAAGAATGCTATAGCCGCCCTGATCGAGAAACTGTCCCAGAGTCATGGAATTGTCTTCAGCCGCATTGCGAACTTCTCGGTTAAATCGCAGTATCTCGCGCAGCAGGCCCCAGAATTCCGGTCGAACCAGATTTCCGGGCTGGGCAAAAAGCCCCGTCATGCTGCCTCCATTGTATTCCAGCCCAATTCCATCGTTGCGCACCGAAAAGCTCATCTCTGTCTTTTGCCGGGCTACCCCTATATCTTCCATCATTCGTATAAAGTTGGGATAGGTTCGGTCGTTGAAAACAATGAAGCCGGTGTCGATCCAGGCTGTTTCACCGTTTTTTTCTACCTTCACGGTATGCGTATGACCGCCGACATAGTCCGCTGATTCAAAGACTGTTACCTCATTCCTGCGACTGAGATGATAGGCACAGGTCAGACCTGAGATACCCGTTCCAATGATTGCTATTCTTTTGCCGCTCATGCATTCACCATCCTTTTTGCCATACTGAGCCAGATTCTACGCGGCAGCAATGACAGAGCTTTAAGCAGATAGGTAAAACGTCTGGGAAAATGAATCTCAAGATGTTTCCCGGCTATCCCGCGGCGAATGGCTTCGCTTGCCTCTTCGACACTGACCCGCATGGGCATGGCAAAATCATTACGATCAGTCAAGGGAGTTTTGACAAAACCGGGCGAAACCAGACTGACGCTGATTTTTTCTTTCGCCAGGGCGATCCTCAACGTTTCCAGCATATAGGCCACTGCCGCCTTGGAGGCGCCATAG
>JAZBNU010000279.1:0-2552 GCA_036350815.1 Desulfopila sp. | reverse complement strand
TAGCCCGAATTTCTCATGAACATTGTGCCAATTTTCTTAAATTAGACGATATTCCAATATGTTCAAGCAGGATACTTTCATAAGAAAACCATACACAATGTTCACCGAAGGCCAGCCGATTTTACCGTGCCCGGAGTCTCACAGCTGCACCTAGAAGTCCCTAAAGTACTTTTTGCAAGAAAATGTCGCCTAATTGAGATGATGATCCGTCTCAATCCCACTGCTAATGTAAGAATAATGTCAGATATCGCTGTTATGAATACCTCCCTTGCCGGCAAAAGGGGAGTGATATGGAACCCAGCAGCGAGATCAAAATATACAGGAGAAGGAAACCGCAGGAAACATCTCTGTGGAAGCTTCTCGATCATCACTTTCTCGAGTTCGAGGAGCGCTATGACGATCTCTTCCGGCAGAAATATGGTTTTTATCGGCCGGTCATTTCACATGTCGTTTGCAAATCCCTCGAATGCAGTGCATTTTTTCAGTTACACTCAGGTTTGTAAAAATAGCCACTTTGACCGCGATTCTAACCTGTTCAGCTCCATCAGCGGTCAGGGCTCTATCAAAGTGGTAAACACACGTGGTCTTCTTCTTGTTCACATGAGCGCTGAAACAGCATCCACAGCTAAATTTTCTCACCAATACCAGGCAGAGAATATGTTTAGCTGAATGCATGTGTGAGGTATATGGTGTTGCCAGATTTTTCCTTGTGATGGTTTTTTAAAAAAGATTTTATCAGTGAGTTACACGCATGCCTGGCAATTACATTAATTATATAGTTGTCATATTTTGTCTTTCCCTGGTTTTTTTGACTGATTATGTGATATTATCAGGAGACTATTGGAAGTATCTACTCAACCGAGGGGTTTGGTGATGCCATTAGAACGATCCGTCCAGGAAATGGCAGCTCTGCTCTACAGAAATATAAGATGCTGAAACAAAACCAATTGACATCGTTTGTCTTCTATGGCAAAGAACAATTCTTATTATTAGCACATAACTTGACACTCATTTTTTTCCAGGGCCGCTCTCTATAACCCGCTTATCAGGACAATTCCATGCAAAACGCGATACCACGTTTTTCGGCGGTGATTCTCTGTTTTCTCCTGTTGACACTGTCCGCTCAGGCAGCTTATGCCGCTGCCGATATTCAGCCGACCAGCTTTCTTGCCAATCCTGATCCGGTGCCGGCCAGAGGAGAAGTTGTCTACACCATAGTGGTCAAGAGCAATGACCAGGCAGACCCGGTTACAAATGGCTGGCTTGAGGTGCCGTTGCCCGCTGACTTTTCTTTCCTCTCGGTCAATAATGCCAACTGCTCCTATTCCGGCAACGTCCCGAGTACCGGCGCTGCCGGTGACTTGCTGCGCTGTGACTGGACCACGATCACTTTTGAGGAGGTGGTTGTTCTCACTGCCCGTGTTCCCGATGTAACCGGTATCTATCCTCTTACTGCGACTACCGGTGCAGATGAGGATTCTAACCCCAGCAACGATTCGGAAACAGTTAATACCCAGGCGGTAACCAGTGCCGACCTTGAACTGACAGCGAAGACTGGAAATCCGGATCCTGCGCCAGGAGGCAGCATTGTAACCTATGATTTTTCAGTTATTAATAACGGACCTTACAACGCCGACAGCCTGGTACTCACCGACCTTCTGCCCCCTGGGCTGACCTTTGTTGGGGATAACGCGGCTCCTGCCGCTGATCAGGATGGCGACTGGAGCTGCAGTGCCATCGGCCAGGAGGTTACCTGTACCGCAGCTTCCCTTGCCGTTTCCAGCACCTCCGTCTTCCATTTTCGAGACAGAGTTACCCAGGCAAGCACTGGAGCCATTACCAACGCCGCTTCGGTGGATGCCGATACTCTCGACCCAATTCCCGACAACAATACCGCTACCGATGACCTTACTGTTGTGGAAGGCACCGACATGGCCATCACTAAAAGCGTAATCACCAGCCCGGTAATCGGTGGGGAGCCGGTCCGGTTTTCTCTCAGCGCCACCAACAATGGTCCCATGAGTGCGGCTGCTGTTGAGGTTCGCGACACCCTTCCGACCGGGTACACCGACATCACACTGGTATCAACTCCTGCAGGCTGGACATGCTCCAGCGAAAATCCGGTCATTATCTGTACAATCCCCTCTGTCGACGTCGGCACAACCGCTGCTTTTATCATCGAAGCCACTCCTGCAACAGTCTCCGAAGCGGTGATCCACCAGAACTCCGCGCAAGTCAGTACCACCACAGACGATGCCGTCAACAGCAACGATAATATAACCGTCAACTACACTGTCAATCCTGATATTGCCGATCTTTCCATTACCAAAACCAAGGGTCCAAATCCGGTAGCTCAAGGATCTGAAATTGCCTCCACCATTGTTGTCCGCAACCATGGCCCTCGTCCTGCCGATCCGGTGCAGGTGGTTGATGTGCTCAGTAATGGCGAAACCTATACCGGTTTTACCGGGAACAACTGGAGCTGCGTTCATGATGGTAACAATCCCGGAGGAACAGTCACATGCGACTACGGTGCCGTTCCCCTCGCCGAT
>JAZBNU010000278.1:0-4417 GCA_036350815.1 Desulfopila sp. | reverse complement strand
TTTGCTCTGCGCCGCGCCGATGCTTCTTTCCGGCATGCTGATAGGCCTTATTGTCGCTATTCTTCAGGCAGCAACCCAGGTCAATGAGCAGACCCTGACGTTTATTCCAAAAATTGTAGTCGTTTTTTTGACCCTGCTTTTCTTCGGCCCCTGGATCATTGCCACACTTACAGAGTTTTCCATGGGGATATTTGAGACCATGGCAACATTTTAGGAAAAGCCGTGTATCTGCAGCTTCTGCCTGTTGATCAATTTCAGTCCTTCGTGATCTGTACTGCCAGAGTTGCCGGTTTTTTGTCTGCAATCCCAGTCTATTACAGCGGTCAAGCGCCGGCAAGGGTCAAGGCCGGCTTAACAATTGCGATTTCTCTTGTTCTCTTCCCTCTTCTGGAACCGTTTCTTGATACGATTGATTTTCGAACACCTGCCCTGCTCCTTCTCATCATTAATGAAACTCTCCTTGGACTCATGGTTGGACTGGTTGCCAGACTCATATTCACTTCGGTTGAATTTGGCGGTACCATCATTGGGTACCAGATGGGTTTTGCGGCTGCGAATATTTTCGACCCGCAAAATCAGCGCCAGACCGCGCTGATTTCACAGTTTCAAAACGTATTTGCCATACTCCTGTTTCTCTCCCTTGATATCCATCACTATTTTATCCAGACAGCAGTGTATTCCTACGAACTGCTGCCGCCTGGAAACCTGAATTTAGGTGGGGAAGCTGTTCCCTATCTCATAGAACTTTCTTCTCGGATGTTTATGCTCGGCGCACAGTTCAGCGCACCAGTTCTTGTTATCCTGCTGCTCTCGGGGTTGATTTTAGGCGTTCTGGCCCGAACGTTTCCCCAACTCAATGTTTTTCTCCTATCCTTTCCATTAAATATCGGAATCTCTTTTGTTGTCATAGGTTTGACACTGGGACTGGTAAAAGTTCTCCTGAGTCGGGAATTTGACATGCTGCCGGAACGGTTTTTTACCCTTCTGCGATATCTCAACTAATTTTCTGGAATTGTAACTCATTTCTTAAAAAGGATATATGGCTGAAGAAAGCTCAACAGGAGAACGGACAGAAGACGCAACCGCCAAACGGCGCAACGACTTTCGCGAGAAAGGCCAGGTAGCACAAAGCAAGGACGTCCACACTGCAGCCATTTTCACCATTGTTCTGCTCTTCTGGGTCTTCTACTTGCCTGTATTTTTCAACGAGTTTACAACTCTTCTCGCCCTTATCCTGCAAGCCATAGACGAAACTGACGTAACCGCCCCGCAGGTTATGGAAATTTTCTTTTTCCTCGTCCAAAAGCTTGGCCTTCTTATGGCTCCACTTTTCTTTCTCGTTCTATTGATTGGATTTTTTTCCTCCTTTTTCCAAATTGGCTGGCTCTTTACCACAAAACCTTTTCAGCCTGATATCTCCAAATTTGATCCCATTAAGGGTATGGGACGAATTTTTTCTAAAAAATCAATTGTTGAATTAATTAAATCGATTCTGAAGATTGTTCTGATTGCCTGGGTTGCATACTCAACCGTACTCGACAACTTTGAACAGGCACTTGTTCTGGTCGATACCAGCATACCTGATGCATTAACATTTCTCGCGCGAACCGCGGGGATAGTTCTCGCAAAAATTTGCGCGATCCTGATTTTTCTCGCATTTATCGATCTCCTCTTTGTTCGTTACGAAATGGAACAAAAAATGAAAATGACCAAACAGGAGGTTAAAGAAGAATTTAAGGAATCTGAGGGTGATCCTCTGGTGAAGTCCCAGATTCGGGCTATACAGCGGCAAATGGCCCGAAGGAGAATGATGGCGGAAGTTCCCGGCGCAGATGTTGTCATTACAAATCCCACACATCTTTCCATAGCCATCCGCTATGATTCCAAAGAAATGGAGGCACCCATGGTTATTGCCAAGGGGGCTGGAGTTATCGCCATGAACATTCGTGCAATCGCACGCGAGAACAATATACCAATTATCGAAAACCCTCCAGTGGCTCGGTTATTGCATAAGATCGATCTGGGTGGAACCATTCCCGAAGAACTTTTTAAAGCAGTAGCTGAGATCTTGGCTCATGTATATACACTGAAAGGGAAGAAAGCATAAATGGAACTCTCGGGGTTACAAAAACGAATCAGTATAGAAGAGCTCAAACTTCTCCTTGGACGAAGCAACGTTATTGCTTCTCTCGGGCTTGTAGCTATTCTGATGATCATGATCATTCCCCTTCCCCCTATTCTCCTCGATCTTTTTCTCTCTGCCAATATAACTCTCGCCCTTCTGATACTCGTTATTACGCTCTACACCGTCAAAGCTGTTGATTTCTCTATTTTCCCCTCTATTCTTCTTGTCGCCACAATCTTCCGATTAGCACTCAATGTTGCCTCTACCCGTCTTATTTTACTTCAGGGCGACCAGGGCCCTGATGCTGCGGGAAATGTGATCCAGTCCTTCGGCCAGTTTGTCGTTGGCGGCAATTATGTGGTTGGAATTGTTATTTTCACCATTCTGGTGCTTATCAATTTCATGGTCATCGTCAAAGGTGCCGGCAGAGTCGCAGAGGTCGCGGCCCGATTCACACTCGACGGTATGCCGGGCAAGCAAATGGCAATTGACGCCGACCTCAATGCCGGATTGATAGATGAGGATGAGGCAAGACAGCGGCGAGAGGAGATCGCCAAAGAATCCGCCTTTCATGGAGCAATGGATGGTGCTTCAAAGTTTGTCAAAGGGGACGCTATTGCCGGTATCATTATCACCTTGGTAAACATCGGAGCTGGATTTGTTATTGGTGTCCTGCAAAAAGGTATGCCCATTGCCGAGGCAGCTCAGAACTATACCATTTTAACCGTAGGTGATGGTCTTGTCGGCCAGATTCCCGCACTTATTATCTCGACTTCAGCAGGTCTTCTGGTTACCAGAGCAACTGGGGAATTAGATTTTGGTACGGACCTCCGTGCCCAGTTCACCCATTTTTCCATTGCCATATGGGTTGTCTCCGTCATTCTGTTGGTTTTCGCTTTGATTCCCGGACTCCCTTTTCTCCCATTTCTCACACTTTCTCTCCTGCTTGGCACCACGGCATTTTTTCTCGATAAAACAAAAGCCCTGGAAGCACTCGCACCAGAAGAGAAAAAAGAAGAGCCGCCCCCCCGAACAGCTGAAAACTATGAAGAAATGCTCAATGTCGATCTTCTCGAGCTTGAGGTCGGGTATGGTCTGATACCGTATGTTGATTCCAATCAGGATGGAGAACTGCTCACCCGCATCCAGTCTATTCGAAAACAGTTCGCCATCAACAACGGCTTTATCGTTCCACCTATTCATATCAAGGACAATCTGCAACTCAACCCCAACCAGTACACCCTTGCTTTAAAAGGTATACAGGTCGCTGAGGCGGAAATTGTACCAGGCTATTTCATGGCCATGGACCCCGGCATGGTTACTGAAAAAATCCAGGGTATCGAAACAACCGAACCTGCTTTCGGCCTCCCGGCAGTCTGGATCAGTGAGGAGAAAAAAGAAAGAGCGCAGATAGCAGGGTACACTGTTGTGGACTGCACCACCGTTATGACCACTCATATCACGGAAGTGATAAAGAAGCATGCCCATGAACTCATCGGCCGTCAGGAGGTACAGAACCTTCTTGATAATCTGCTTAAATCGTACCCGAAACTTGTTGAAGAGCTGGTTCCAACGGTTCTCTCTCTTGGCACCATAATGAGAGTGTTGCAAAATCTCCTCAAAGAAGGTGTTTCCATACGGGACCTGCGCACCATCCTGGAAACCATGGCAGACTGGGCGCCTGTTACGCAGGATACCGATATACTCACGGAATATGTGCGGCACGCACTTTCCCGCACAATATGTGCAGGTTTGGCGGAAAATGGTATCATTCCGCTGATTACACTTTCTAAAAATGTTGAGGAAACTATTCAGGGTGCCATCCAGCATCGCGAGCAGGGCAGCTATCTTTCCATCGACCCGCAAACTGCACAGAAGATTCTCGATGCCTTGGGAGAAACTGTAAACGCTTTTCAGGGAGGCCAGATGCCCACTCTTCTCGTCGCCCCGCAAATACGTCCACATGTACGCAGTTTAATTGAGCGGTATTATCCTGCATTGACGGTCATTTCTCATAACGAAGTGGCACCTGGTCTGAAAGTCAAATCATTAGGAACAGTAACGATCCATGCAAGTTAAGATTTTTGAAGCCCCGGACATGGCAACCGGCCTCAGACAGATACGGCGTGAACTCGGTCCGGACGCGCTCATACTCTCTACCCGTACCGTTAAAAATGGCAAACTGGGTTTGCTGGGGAAGCATACCCTGGAGATAACGGCAGCCATAGATACTCCCTGGCCGGATAAAACCACCCCCTCGACTGAGCCGTTGCCGCCAACCGCAGGAAACCT
>JAZBNU010000277.1:0-5530 GCA_036350815.1 Desulfopila sp. | reverse complement strand
TCTTCAGTATACTCCACAGAAAACCATCAATCATTTCTACATGGAGAACAATATGAAACCACAGGTCCTTGGCGTTTCCGGCAGTCCTATTACAAATTCCAATACGGATAGAGTTATTCAAGCTGTACTGTCGAATACCGGTCTTTCAACAGAATTTATTAAATTATCAAAACGTAAAGTACAGCCATGTATTGCCTGTCTTGGTTGTACCAAAGACAATATATGTAAAGTAAAGGATGATTTTCAGGAAATTGCAGAAAAAGTTAAACACGCTGGAGCTGTTGTTGTCGGTGGATATCCACCATATGGTTCAATTGACGGTTTTACCAAAGCATTTCTTGAAAGACTTTTTTCCTTACGTCACCAGAATGGGTATAATAGAGGAAAATTAGCGGTAACCGTCGTCACTGGTATTGGACGTGGTGCTCCTGGCTTGGAAGAGGCCAGTATGCAGATACATCATGCTCTTACCCTCGAAGGAATGGAAGTACTTGGGCACATTAAAGTTACAGGCAACCCTGAATGTATGGTTTGCGGATATGGGCAGAGCTGCCCTATGAGTGCTTTGCCCTGGATCTTTGGAGAAGACACAGAAGTTACTCCTGAGAAATTCTGTAAAGCTGAAGACCAGGAAGAAGTCCGGCAGCAGGCAGAAAGCCTTGGCAGAGAAATAGCTGAAAGATTGAAGAAATTACAAATGATGTGATTGGTCCCACTCATTAGTTTTGCTTGGAGATCTGTTCCGTACTCATATGTAATCGAACTCTTTTGGGCAATATTCGATGCTATCTTAAGCAATTCGAAAAGGAAACAGTTGCAATATGACCTGTCTATGTGAACAGATCGCCGGTAGTAATCTCGAATTATCTCAGGTTTGTTTGGGGAATCTCTGGATTTTTGAAGACCTCGATCCGGCTGAAATATCAGCTCTTAACCAAAAAGCTCTTCGCAGGAAAATGGCCAAGGGGTCGATTCTGTTTCGGCAGGGTGACAAAGCTGATGAGATGTTTCTCATAAAAGGTGGTCGCATGAAGTTATCCAAAATTCTTGAGGATGGAAGTGAATTAACACTCGACATTCGTAAGGCTGGTGATTTTGTCGGTGAAAACATGTTTTCCGATGAAGGGGTATACCCGGTAAGCGCGGTATGTCTGCAGGATACACTGACGTGTGGTTTTACTCGCGATCAATTTGAGCAACTGATAACGGATAATCCCAGGGTCAGTCTTCAGATAATCAAAAACCTCAGTAATAGAATTGCATGGCTTACAAGTCGAGTCGGCAACCTCGCTGTTACCAATATAGAAGACAGACTCTATGGAGTGCTCTGCAGTGTGGCTCAAGAACACGGGACAAAGGACTCTCAGGGAATTGCGATCCAATTTCCTTTAACTCACGAAGATTTGAGTTTTTTAACTGGTGCCCATAGGGTCAGTATCACCCGTGCGATGAAAACTCTCAAAATTGCGGGAAAAATCATTCACGATGGAAGAAGGCTTATCCTGCCGGCATGAAAAACAGCTTGGGCCGGACTCTTGTCATTGCTGGTATCGGAGTGTGTTTTAAGAGAGAAAATGGATAAAAAAAGCCCCAGGCCTATGATGGCTGGGGCTCTGAAGATCCTTATTAAAAAATCCTCAACTACTAAATGGTGCCGAAGGCGAGACTCGAACTCGCACGACCGTGGGCCACTACCCCCTCAAGATAGCGTGTCTACCAGTTCCACCACTTCGGCACAGTCAGTATTCTATTTTTCTGCAGGTTCTCCTGAGGAATCTCCATTTTTAGTGCCCTGCTGCACTGCAGGCATGGGGATTTCTTTACTATCCTCTGCTTTTTGTTCGCTCTGCACTGCTTGTTCCTGGACAAGTTCCGACATCACCGATCCTGTAGAGCGGTTTGCCGAAATATAGGCCAGGGCAACGGAGGTAATCATAAAAATTACAGCAACAGCGGTGGTTATCTTATTCAACATTGGTACAGGTCCTTCAGATCCGAAAAGGGACTGACTGGAACCTCCGAACGATGCTCCGATATCAGCTCCTTTCCCGTGCTGAAGCAGCACAATCCCTATAAGAAGGAGGCAGACAAGCACGTGTACTATTGTAATAAGGGTATCCATCCTGTTGAGTTGGGCCTCGTTTTATGACGTTTGAAAGTTAATTATTCTACCGAAAGATTTTGCGTCCAGTGCAGCGCCGCCTACTAGGGCGCCATCGATATCCGGCTGACTCATTAATTCATCAACGTTAGCCGGTTTGACCGAGCCACCATACAATATTCTCAGCTGGTCGGCAATACCTTTTTCATAGATTTTTTCAATTAACCGACGAATAAAGAGATGTACTTCCTGGGCCTGTTCCTTGGTGGCGGTCTTACCTGTGCCAATGGCCCAAACAGGCTCATAGGCAATTACCAGTCTGTCCATGGTCTCTTTCGCTACATCTTTCAGGCATTCGCTGATCTGATTTTCAAGGGTCTCGAAGGTGCGGTTCTCCTCTCGCTCCTCAAGCGTTTCTCCTACACACAATATCGCATGTAATCCAAAGGACAAGGTTCCTGTAACTCTTTTGTTGATAAGGATATTGTCTTCCTGAAAAATTTGACGCCGTTCTGAGTGACCGATAATTGCAAAACTTACTCCACAATCCTTCAGCATCAGTGGTGAGATTTCACCGGTAAAAGCGCCACTTTCTTTCCAGCAGACATTCTGGGAGGCAAGGAGGATATTTGTCTGGGCCAGGACGTTTGCAACATCCCGCAGAACTGTGAATGGCGGGGCAATCAGGACATCTCGATCGGAATTGCCATGGGATGCAGCCACCACATCCGCGGCGAGGCGACATGCTTCAGCGCTAGTTGTGTGCATTTTCCAGTTTCCAGCGATGAGGGGCGTTCTCTTCATGATGATCTCTCCACTAAAATATTATCGACTGAGTATCTCAACTCCCGGCAGGGTTTTCCCTTCCATAAGCATCAGAAATGCTCCTCCTCCGGTTGACATATATGAGATATTATTTGCTTCTCCAGATTTTTCCACAGCAGCATTTGAGTCGCCGCCTCCTGTGATGGATAAAGCATTTGAGGCGGCAACAGCTCGGCATAGAGCCATGGTCCCCCGGGCAAAGGGATCCATTTCAAAGGCCCCCATGGGGCCATTCCATACTATTGTGCCGGCTCCCTGTAAAGCCTCTTCAAAAAAAAGTGTTGATGCGGGTCCTATGTCCAGAGCCATCCAGTCTTTAGGGATGTCCCGGAAAGTGACGATCTTGGTGACGGCATCAGCTGCAAAAGAATCAGCAGCAACAAAATCAACAGGAAAGTAAAGTTTCACTCCTTTTGCCTCGGCAGAGTCGATAAATCGTTTTGCCGCAGTGAGCAGGTCGTCTTCTATTTTGGATGCTCCCATGTCGATGCCCATACTTTTCAAAAAGGTATTGGCCATGGCACCTCCAATTATCATCTTATCGACTTTTTCCAGCATATTTTCGAGGGCGCCGAGCTTAGAGGATACTTTCGCACCACCCACAAGGGCTGCGAGAGGACGGACTGGATCTGTCATGGCTTTATGAAAATAGCTCATTTCCATCTCAAGGAGAAATCCGGCACCTTTTTCAGGGATTAATTCGGCAGCGCCGACAACTGAAGCGTGTGCGCGGTGGGAAACGGCAAAGGCATCATTAATATAGACATCAGCAAGTGCTGCAAGCTTTGCTGAGAAGGTGGGATCGTTCTCTGTCTCTTCCTTATGAAAACGGAGATTTTCCAGCAGGACGATTTCTCCGTCCTGCATTGCGTTCACCATTGTTTCCACCTGGGCACCGACGCAGTCTGGAGCAAGTTTCACCTCCTGTTGCAGGAGTTTTCCCAGGTGTGCGGCAATGGGTTCAAGGCTGAATTTTTTCTGATATTCACCTTTGGGGCGTCCCATGTGTGAGCAGACAACGACTTTTCCATTTTGCGCAATACAATAGCGAATAGTATCTAAAACTCTTTGTATGCGGCTGTCGTCGGTGATGCGCAGTTCTTCGTCCATGGGAACATTAAAATCGACTCGCAGGAGAATTCTGCGGCCGGAAAGTTGAATGTCTCGAACGGTTTTCATGGATATGCTCCCCCTGTGATCTGTTCACATTATTTAATAAGTAAGGAACTTCTTAAGAATCAAGCCATCTTCTAGTGGGTTGCCGTAATAGTCTTTTCGCAGGCCGATCTGGAGAAAACCATGTTTCCGATAAAAACTCAGAGCCTGATAATTAGTCTTCCGAACTTCCAGAAAGAGACTCTCGCAACCATTTTGCAGGCACTGTTTCATTACTTCAACCAGCAGCGATGAACCGCAGCCTGAATTTCTGAATTCGGGTAAAATGGTGATCTTCAAAAGTTCGGCATCCGGCGGCAGCAGCCTGGAGCAGCACCAGCCTACAAGACCCTCATGCTCTTGACGAATTACCAGGGCGATCCCGCCAGGGTGCCTGATTTCATCTTCAATGTGTGACCGGGACCACGCTGATGTCGCCGATTGTTCAATTGCCTCGATGGCAGATATGTCTTCAAGCAATGCTCGTTTAATCCACAAAGCATTAAACCATCGAATTAGCCACTTTAACCGTAAGGTCTCCCAGCATGTTTGTATAGCTGCCAAGCTCATTGTCATACCAGCCGTAGATTACAGCCTGGGTTACCGGAACCTGGAGAATAGGATCGTCGTGTTCCGTGAGTCTGCTGCCTGCCTGGGTCAGTCTGAGATTGACCTGGATGGTAGCTGTACGTGTGTGTGTTTCTGTTCCTTCAATTACAGCGGCAGCTTCAGGAACACCAATAATATCGGAAGAAACATTCTGTTTCCGGCTGAATTGCAGATATTTTGTAGTGTTGGCAAATTCTTCATAGATTGAGTTTATCTGTGCTCTGTTGTAGGGAGAGGAGAGATTGTCCTGAAGATTGAGAACGAGGACGATCAAAGAGCCGGTTGAAGTTGGTATGCGGACGGATTCAGCAATGAAACCGATATTTTTCATCTCGGGGATAACCAGGGACAGGGCTTTGGCAGCACCAGTTGTCGTCAGTATGATGTTGTTGAGTATAGAACGGTTTTTACGCAGATCGGAGGCACCAGACTTTGGTAAACGGTCCAGAACCTGCTGCGATCCTGTTGCGGCATGGACCGTAACCATGGAGGCGCTGAGAAAATTATCCGCTCCGATGGAATCCATAAGAGGTTTTATCATATACGAGAGACACGTTGTCGTGCAGGAGGCAGCTGAGATGATGGAATGTTTTCCTGGAATATAGCTTTCATCGTTTATCCCCATAACTGTAGTGATGGCATCCTCCGGCATGTCAAGGCCTTTTGCCTGGATTTTGAAAGGAGCTGAAAGCAGTACTTTCTCTGCCCCTGACTGGAGATGACCGCGCAGTGAACCTTTTGGGTCATCTCCGTCAGCCGTAGGATCTTTAAAGACCCCGGTGCTGTCGACAACAAGCTGTACATCGTTTTTGCTCCAACCAATTTCACTGGGATTTCTCG
>JAZBNU010000276.1:0-5829 GCA_036350815.1 Desulfopila sp. | reverse complement strand
TAGCTCAGCTTCTGGCTTCTGGATTCTGACTTCTGACTTCTGACTTCTGACTTCTGACTTCTGATACGTGGTTCGCCGCCGAATTCTTCTAAAAAGCCCCCTGATGATTCTTTCATCTGGGGGCTTTTTCATTTTTATATGCATTATTACAGCACGTACTTCAGCGACTGTAATTATTTTTCTTTTCGACAAAGAGGCAGTGGCACCACACTGTTGCAGCTAGCGATTCCACTCAAATGGGGTTAACTCTTCAACATTTATTCTGTTGTTTGTGGCATGCTGTTTTTCCAGCGCGGTCATATAAAAATCTTCTCTACATGCGAAGACCAGCCAAGCTACCAGCCAGTATTTATAAAATTAACAATAGTGCAGAGAGTTATATTGGTTCGTTTTCTGTTTCGGTGATAAGACAAGCTTTAAGTCCAGTTTTGTCTATGTCAGTTATGTCTGTAAACTGCACCGCAAAAGTATAGCTTTCAATCCAGACAACTTTCGCTTTGAGAGTAAAATCCCGGGTCGATGTAGGAGACTTGAGGCTGAGTTTCAAATCTATAACATCGCCAACTACTGGATTTGTACCATTTGAGGAAATAGCGCAACCGCTAGTTGATATATTAAGGATGTATCCCTCTTCACTTTTGTTCTTGAACGTAAAAAGACAGGGCTTTTTATGCAGCTTAAAACGTAGACCGTCTCTTTTGGAAGATTTCTTGATTATTCTTTCAGCTTCTTCTCTTGTCGCCAAGTAGGTTGGTTTGTAGCCAGGTTTATTAAAAGTATAATTCAATATCTGCTTCGAAATAATCCTTTTCTTTTGAATTACACGTATGATCTCACCGCTCTCACTTTTTAGAATATATTGGAATAAACTCTTAAATGTGGCCAAACTCCCTAGATACATAAATCGGCACTCTGAAAAATCGGCAATAACGTTAAAACCTGGTTGAAGGTCAGCTATATGGAATCGCACATCAGTGTAGATTCTTTTCATCTCCTTGGGATTGATTATTCCATGGAATGCCACTATTAAAGTGTTTTCGTATTTATTAATAACTACTTTACTTGTCTTCATAAGTCGCAGATAACACGTAACAAGCTTGTATTAATTTTAAGAAACTTTCCCCAAAACAGGCAATCCTCTACAAACTATCTTTTTTGAAGTTTTTTGCCAATTGATTTCTTCTATCTCATTGGAACTTCAGAAAATAGACATCTTAGCTAAACTGCAACCACTCCCCAGACTCATCCTGAACATACCAGTCTCATCGCAAAATGACCCTGTTCAACTATCATAAAGCGGCTTATTGTACCTCATCCATCCATCATCGCAGCGCGCTGCTTAAAATTCCCGTCGACATTGGTGAAACCCTGATCTAACTGAATCAACAACAGGCTGTGTACACTTTCCCCTATTCTCCCAAATCCACACCAAGGCCTTTCGCTACCGCTGACTGATAGATGGCCTCTGCCACTAATAGATCAAACAACGCCATACCGACAGACTTATAGAGAGTAGTGCGAACCTGAGTCTTCGGCATTTTTACCAGTTCACGATATGCCTTGCCAAAAACCTTGTAATCTTCAGGCTGCATCCATCCCTCTTCCAGCGGGACGATAAGATCCCCTGATTCCTCAGCAGCCAGTTCAGTATCAATATACACCGCATCCAGAATCCGGTATAACGCCGGTGGAAGTTCTCTCATTTCATATTTATACGAGCCAATTGCGATGATATGCCTGCCACGCAGCAATTCTTCATCATCCGGTAAGACAGGGGTAGTAGATGGTGTTGCTGTGATGATGATTTCACTTTTCTGTACCAGTTCTACTGCGTTTTCCACTATGTGTATAGTGACACTCAGCAGCTTCACTCCGAGCCGGTCTTTAAAATCCTGCGCTCTTGCAATATCGCTGTCAAAAATATAAATCTCTTCTATGGGTCTTGCAGCGCAGGCATACAGCACCTGGAAAAATCCTTGCACTCCAGTACCGACAAGTCCAAGACGCTTGCAGTTTTCTCTTGTGGTGTGACGCACTCCAACACCACCGACAGCGCCGGTCCTGTATGCAGTGATCATGGCACCATCCATAATGGCAAGGGTTTCTCCCGTCTTGCTTTTGTTTAAAATCATAGTCCCCTGAATGGAGGGGATTCCTGCTTTGATGTTTTCAGGAAAGGTCGACACTATCTTTGTCCCGGATACTTCATTTGTGAAGCAGGGCATATACAGGATTGTTCCCTCCGGACGATCGACATGCATGCGATCAGGCATCTGATAGGCACCATCCTCGTATAGCTTAAAAGCTCTCTCGATACAGTCCATGAGAGAGTCGAGATCAACAATTTCTTCCATGTGTTTTCTGCCTATATACAACATTTATCCATATCCTTTGCTGGTAATATATCGTTAAAATGATAGAGCATCGCTTTGCAGGCTTGCTCTTCTTTCTGCTCCGACCTCCTCCAACCACCACAAACTTTCATTAGCCTATCTTCTTTCGCACCTCCTTTCAAGAAATTTCAGTTTCGTGGAATACTGTACTGCAGCGCTTGTATTTTGTGCTTTCTTGCTGTTTTCAGAAAGGGAAAAATATCTGGTGAGCTCCTAATTGCTTTGCAAAACCTGGTCTTAGCCAAGAAAAAGATTATCTTTTGTTTCCATGAATACATTTACTCTTCTTGATGGCGGCATGGGCCGCGAATTACTGACAATGGGTGCTCCTTTCAAACAGCCTGAATGGTCTGCACTGGCACTTATGGAAGCTCCAGGATTCGTGCGTAAAGCGCATGACGCTTTCATCATGGCCGGAGCAGATGTGATCACAACCAACACCTACGCGATTGTGCCGTTTCATATCGGCAATACCGCATTTATTAAAGACGGCCGAAAACTGATTAAGCTGGCGGCGGAAATTGCTCGTCATGCTGCCGATGAAGCTGAACGGAATGTTCAGGTTGCAGGCTGCATACCACCTCTTTTCGGTTCATACGAACCGCAGAATTTTGATGAGACCAAGGCCGGCGACATTATCGCGCCTTTGATTGAAGAACAGAAGGATCAGATCGACTGCTGGCTGCTTGAAACCACCTCGTCGATATCTGAAGCCCGCTTTGCCTGCAGGTGTTTATATCCGACAGAAAAACCAATCTGGATTTCCTATACCCTAACTGACCGCCGAGATTATACCGGAACAAGCACTCTGCGCAGTGGCGAGGCCACCAGGGATGCGATTACATTTGCCATGGAAGCTGATGGTGTCGAAGCCGTGCTGTTCAATTGCAGCGGTCCTGAAGAGATGGAAGACGCCATTGCAATCGGAGTTGAAGTTGCCGGAAAAGCTTTACGTATCGGTTGCTATGCCAACAGTTTCTCCCTAACCGGCAGCAGTGAAATTATGGCAAACGCAGGGCTTTCCGATATACGCATGGAGATCACGCCCGAGGTCTATTTGCATTTTGCAAAAAAGTGGAAAAATGCAGGTGCATCGATCATTGGCGGGTGCTGCGGCATTCGCCCAGCCCATATCAAAACCATACACGAAACGTTGCGGTAAGTATAACAGGTGTTTTCGTAACTGATAAGGAGAAGAGAAGAGCAAGGAAAGGTCCGGTGGTACAACGAAGAGGGGAAGTGCTGAACGGCTCAACATTAAGAAAAATACAGCAATTAGAATTCTGATTACGTATAGTCCTCAGCCAGATCTCTTTATCCGGGAGACAGATTTAATTTTTCTTGGAAAGAATTGAGGGACTGATCGGAGTCGAAGAAGAAAAATAAAATCAGTCCCCTAGCTGCCGAGCAACCCATGGAATTTGGCTGAGTTTCGTACGTATTCAGAGTTGGAGTAGCCGCTTTATACCCGGATATCTATATGTCCACTGCCCTGAACAGGCTGCGCTTCAACCCTTATCTCACCTTTTACAGGCTGGGCAGATTGAGCCGATTGAGTTCCAGTCTGCCCCTGGGTCGCACTTTGAATGAGCTTTAACGCCATATGCGCATTCAAATCACCAATACGCATCAATTGCAGATACGACTGCATCATCGAGATATCTAGAGACATTTATCCTCCTTCTTCACCAGTTTCTCCATAGCAGTATATCGCATTTCTGTCCTTTTTTCATTCTTTGATAGAAAAAACCCGCTGTAGAGTTACCCCATTGCTGTCTGCTTTGGCATGCATGTGGCGCCAAACCAGTTCCTTCTCCTTATCAACCGAATCCGCATATCCAAATCTGCCTCTCTTCCAAAGATTGCTTTTTTCTGCCTGATATCTGTACTCTTTCCCAAAAGGATTAAAAACAAAAGACCGTAAACGCCATTTGCGCATTCTGATTGATAGACTTTTCGGTCCGTCAAGCTATAATAGTTTCTGCACCTGAAAAATGATCTCTCACTAGACAGTAAAGAACTGGTACATTGCTGGTGTTGCGAGTCAAACAGCACCTATCCGATGTCGGCTTTTATGTGGCAGTCGCAATCAGATCTTAAAAACCAGCAATGGGTGCTTGCAGTTCCAGCTCTGATACTGATATATTTACGTATCAAGACGAGATCTTCCCTGCACCAATACCATCAATTCCATACAAGGAGAAAACATGTACGCATTGGCTATAAACGGCAGTCCGAGAAAAAACGGTAATACTGAAATGCTCCTGAATGCCGCCCTGGAGCCACTGGCTGCTGCCGGTTGGCAGACAGAACTGGTGAAAGTGGGCGGTAAACCGGTAAGAGGCTGTATTGCCTGTCGTAAATGCTGGGAGAAGAAAAACATGCAGTGTGCCGCCCACGACGACCTCTTTAATGAGGTTTTCACTAAAATGGCGGCAGCCGATGCTCTGCTTTTGGGCTCTCCCACCTACTTTACCGATGTCAGCAGCGAGATGAAGGCTATCCTCGATCGCTCCGGCTATGTCGCTCTGGCGAACGGCCGGGTTTTCCAGGGCAAAATCGGGGCTGCTGTCGTGGCGGTCAGGCGGGCAGGAGCTGTACATGTTTTCGATACCATAAATCACATGTTTCTTATGAACCAGATGATCGTTCCCGGGTCAACCTACTGGAACTTAGGAGTGGGACGTGACAAGGGCGATGTTGCAGGTGACACTGAGGGACTGAACAATATGAAAAACCTCGGCGAGACCATTGCCTGGCTCGGAGCAGCCATCGCGCCACACAAGAAGGATTTTCCAACACCTGCAAGCTGATACCCTTTTGCTCTTCAATTTCTGATCTATTCGGCAGAAGAATGCCGGCATGACATTGCCCCTCAAAGGTCGGTCAATAACATCAGAGCTGAAATGGTCGGAATTGAGGAGAAGCTCAGGCGGGTTTTGCAATAGTTGAAAAGATAGATTATAGATAAGCGGAAGCGTCTGAGAAAATTGTATTCAGGCTGCCTGTTCTTCATCTGATTTGAGTACTACGTTTTTTATGCTTTCGGGATACTACTGTTGAGCTCCATGCCATGAGTGATAGATATCGTCTAGTTTTTTATGGTGAAACTGTTGAAGGTTGCGACACTTTCAAAATCAGGGAGAAACTTGCCTCTCTGCTCAATATCGATAGTGAAGAGACAGAGCAGCTGTTTAGCGGCGAGCGGTTTGTTCTCAGAGAGAATCTGGATCTCGAGAGCTGCCGGGATTTGCAGCATTCCTTTCTTGCCATAGGGGCCTTCTGTCATATTGAAGATCCGGAAGAAGTTATCGAAAGCGATGATGAAGACCTCGAAACAGAGACCGTACAGGTTGTCGAACAGGCACCTTCCGTAACGACACAAAACAAGGAAAAACATTACCGGGAGGCTGCCGCAGCTTTCCTGAAAAGACTC
>JAZBNU010000275.1:0-3518 GCA_036350815.1 Desulfopila sp. | reverse complement strand
CGTTCTCTGGATCTGTGGATCAGTTGTTTTCCCTCGTCGGCTGCTCCAATCCATCAGCCAACAGCCGAAGAGATAGGCAAGGGCAAAGAGGAGAATGATAGAAAGAGCAAATTTCAAAAATGCCGCCAGGGTCATAACTTCCACATGCCACTCGACAATATCTGGGAACCTGTCAAACAAAATAGACATTACAACGTTTTCCAGGCAATCCAAACCACCAATGACGGGAGGCAGATAAAATATCAATACATTTTTCCCAAGTGGTTTCAATCCTGTCATAAGGCTCAACAGACAAAGGGCCGAGAAGAGAGCTAGAGTATACGCCGCTATCAGAAGCCAGTCCAGATTCTGCAGGGTACGAGCAACTTCAAGGCCAGGGCTGTCACCTATGCGACATGTTTGATAATCGGTGATGATTGCAGCGGCGGAAACGGTTGAGCCTGCCATCTCCATGGCAACAATTGAATGGCCGCATTCGGAGCTGAGACTGCGGTCCAGGGTTGCTGTCTGTGTGAATGTGAAGACTGCCGCGGCAAAGGATACAAGAGCAAGAACAGCCCACCCCCGGATAGTAAAAAAAGAAATGATACGGTGAGGATTCTTCCTCTTATCTTTTCCCATGCTCTCCCTCCGATGAAATGCTACGGATCTGTTTCCATTTTCCCCTGCCATTACAGGTGATATATCTCAACCCTTTTGGGCTCGCAACAACCATAAAGACCCATATCAGCACATATAATTCACGAGTTGAAAGACACCTCCTGAATGTTTCCGGCCGGATAGGGACATTTTCCTGCTGTACTGCCTTTGAAAAACACACTGCGGAGCGACGAGGTGCTTCCGTTGTCAATCCACAGAGAGGGCAACGTATGTAGAGCATAATACCACATGATGTCCGGTTTTTACATAACAATTTTATGGTGCATCTCGGAGTGGTCTTCTGGTTCAATGGTTGGGAATAAACCCGGTTCATTGAGAAAGGGCCAAAGCAAAGAGGATGTTCATTTCACATATAGCCATAATTTTTTCAAATCATGGTAGTACCGCAAAAACTCCACTTGGAGCAGCGTATCTTGAAAACTTCTCTGGACAAGCTGCCGGAACTGGTTACTATTTCCGGCGCAGATGCTGTTTCCGCTAGTGCAGAGAGAGAAAGGGCAGGTCCACAACCTAAATTCTGATTTCGTATCATCCTCAGCTATGATCAGTTAGTCCGGAAAACAGGTGTGATTTTTCCTGGAAAAACGGAGACGGTTGATGATATTTGCACTGTTTTGTGGAAATACATCTGCCTCCCCTATTTAAAAAGAAAAATACAACCAGTCCTTAGGCGGCCGGGTCATTGGCGGCTCGTGCGATCCAGATGAGTTTCGTACGCAGTCAGGATTGAAATAAAAGGCGGCACCTACAGCCTGAGATAGAGGCTGCGTGTCTTGTGATACTTTTCAGCCAGGAATATACAGGGATGCATATTGATCCGATCGAAACAAGAACAACAATCGATACCACGAGTCGAACGATATTGGTGTTGGGAGCAACAGGGTACATAGGCGGACGCCTAGTTCCTCTGCTTCTTAAACACGGCTGGCGGGTACGTGCCGCGGGAAGGTCTGATCGTAAGATCCAGGCACGGCCTTGGGGCAGTCACCCGAACCTTGAGATCGTTGTGGCCGATGCTCTGGATACCGATAGACTTTCCGAAGTCATGCGTGGCTGTAGTGCGGTATATTATCTCATCCATTCGGTACGACCGGGGGAACAGGACTCTGCCTCACTGGATCGCCGTATTGCCTACTCGACGGTCCATGCTGCTCGACGGGCAGGGGTTGATTGGATTCTGTGTTTTTCCGGCCTGGGTAATCCTGACCACCTCTCGCACCAGCTGCGCTGCCGTTACGAGGTCGGCGAGATTCTGGCCTTGGGGGGAGCGGAAGTAACCCAGTTGCGCGCTCCTCTTGTGCTTGGTTCGGGTGGTGCCTCATTTGAAATGATTAGGGCCTTCTGTGGCTATCTGCGCGTTATGTTTGCCCCGCGGTGGATGGATACCAGGTGCCAGCCCATTGCAGTCGCTAATGTCGTGGAATATCTTGCCGGATGCCTGAACCACCCGGAAACAAAGGGGCAGGTTTACGAGATAGGAGGCCCGGACATACTCACCTGGCGTGAACTGTTTCATATTTATTCCGATGAAGCCGGCCTGCCTCGCCGTCTCGTTCTGGTTCTGCCTCTGCGTATCCACCGTATCTCCATCTGGTGGATGAACCTGGTTACGCCTGTTTCAGTGGCGCTCATTCAACCACTCGTGGAACGTATGCGGGAAGAAATACTCTGCCGAGACCAACGTCTGCGTGAACTTATCCCACAACGGTTGCTTTCCTGTCGAGAGGCAATTGTTGTAGCACTGGCGGAATTTTTTCGCAATGAAGTGGCATCGAGCTGTTATGATGCGGGTTCGGCTTCTCTGCCTGACTGGGCTGGAGAAGATGGTCCCACCAAAGGTAGAATCTATCGCGATATCTTTTCAATAACACTGGCCGGTTCTCCGGAAGCTGCCTGGGACGTGATCAAAAGAATTGGTGGTGACAAGGGCTGGTATTTCGGTACCTGTCTTTGGAAAGTGCGTGGTTTTGTGGATGAGATTCTCGGCGGACCCGGACTGTCACGGGGGCGCCGTCATGTAGATTCGGTTGGCATGGGCGACCATCTCGACTTCTGGCGAGTAGTGGCGGTTGAGGAACCAAGCCGCCTGTTGCTGCGTGCCGAGATGCTTGCTCCAGGAGAAGCCCTTCTTGATTTCAGGATTCAGGGGCTGGCTGATGGTTCTACCGAACTGCGCATGATCCCGAGTTTTCGACCACGGGGGATGTGGGGCAGAATCTACTGGTGGCTTATCGCACCTTCACACGCATTGCTTTTCAGGTCGATGCTCAAGCAGATGGCAAAAGCAGCTGGAGTGCTGGTGTTGAGCGGGCCGGCACGGACCACTAAGGGATGAGGTGATTCGGCTTGTCTTTGAACTCCTGCAACAGAAGATGGGAAAAACCGCGTAAACCTGGTTCTGAGACCGCTTTTTAGGTGTTGTTACTCTTGTGAAAAATTTGAAAAATGATGGGCCATTCTTTTCCGTTATCTTGTTTTCAAAATTTTCAATTACAATAGAACCTTTTTAGTGTTGCCTTCTGTATGATTGCAGTGATGTCCTAAATTTCCGGGCTGTGATATGGGAAATGATCATGGCTGTACAATCGCTCATAGAGGGGGCGAAAGAAAAAGGGCAGCGATAGTGGTGCTCTGCTGTAGAAAGTGGTATGGTTACTTCATTGCATATCCTGATTGCAACATTTTTATACTCTTTGAAGGCGGCCATGGCAAACTCACTACTTTTCGAATCGTATTCTCTCAAAAATCTAACTTTTAAAAACCGAATCGCAATGGCTCCGATGTGTCAATATTCTGCGGGCAATGATGGTTTGGTCAATGAATGGCATTTCCTCCATTATGTCACTCGAGCAATTGGT
>JAZBNU010000274.1:0-6710 GCA_036350815.1 Desulfopila sp. | reverse complement strand
GAAAACAATTTTTTTCGTCAGGCTGCTCTTACCATCATCCAGAACATTTACCTCTTTCGACAGCGGAAAATATTCTTCGGAACGCCCACCGAAGCTCTCGGAGACAGGGAGAGGCAGGAAGCGCTCTTGCTTTTTACACTTTCACCCCACGAGACAACACTCCCTCTGGCGAAGACTTTCCAGCACCTGGTTCTTGCCAGAGTCTGGCACCGTATCGTCAGCCAGGCAAGCGATTCATTTCTTGGAAGCAGACCATTTGTTGAGCTCCACGAAGTTGTGGAACAAATCAACACCCTGCGAAATATATATATGCTGCTCTCCCGTGGAATTGTCGGTAAAATCACCTCTCACATAAACTCCATTTACCGCCAGTCCATAACCCCGGAAGATGGGTATCAGATCGGTAGTTTCGGCATCGCGCGAGCGGCTTACAGATTTCACCCATCTTCCGGTTTCCGCTTTTCAACCTATGCTTCACACTGGATACTCAAAGAAATCCAGAGACAGGCTCTTGAAGGGCGTCTCATCCGTATTTCTGCAAATCTGGTTGAGAGGATTGCAAGTAACGCCCAGTGCGGCAACTCCAAGGCCCCCCCGGAGCTTGAACGACTGTGTCGGGCAACACCTCAGCTGTATCATTGCCTGGAAGACCTGCAACAGGTCGGGCATTCCACAGCAACCCCCGAGCCGGCCGGCCACCTGGAAAAAAATGAAATACTTGATCTTCTGCAACACGCCATCCGAAAAATCCTTACGCCCAAAAGCGCAGATGTGATAATGCGCCGCTACGGCCTCGGAAAGTACTCCGGCAACGAACAGTCAGTTATTGAAATTGCGGCAGTCCATGGAGTGACCCGAAGCAGTATTTATCAAGTGGAACAGACCGCCCTGCAACGCCTGCGCAAGTATCTTCGCCGACATACCGACTTTTCCTCTTTCTCCACCTTTACCTGACTTCTTAAAAGTTATTCTGAAGATTTACCCTCAATCTCCTTCTGCATGCGCTCTATCACACCAACCGGGTCTGCTGCTTGTGTTATAGGACGACCAACAACCACGTGGTCGGCTCCTTCGGCTATCGCTTTTCCTGCGGTGACAATACGCTTCTGATCGTCACTGCCGCTGCAAATATTTGCTCCAGGGCGAATGCCGGGGGTCACAATAAGGAGTTTCTCTCCTAAATCCCGGCGTAAACGGCCAGCCTCCAAGCCCGAGGAGACAACCCCATCGCATCCAAGATGCAACGCTCTTGCCGCTCGATAATACACAAGGTCCTCGACCGACTGCGTCATCCCCATGGCACGCATATCTTCTTCACCAAAACTGGTAAGGACCGTCACAGCAAGAATCTTCATATCTCCCTTACTCTGCAGCGCGGCTCGTATTATTGGATCATTGCCATGAACCGTCGCCAGACTGACCCCTCGACTGTTGACCTGCTCAACAGCCAGCTTGACCGTTTCGGGAATATCAAAAAACTTCAGATCAAGCATCACTTTGTGCCCTCTGTCGAGAATCCAGTCTACCGTAGTAAACCAGTTTGACATAAATAGCTGAAGGCCTACCTTGAAATAGCGTGTATGGGACTCACACTTTTTAACAATTTTCCTGGCTTTTTGGTCACTGTCAACATCAAGCGCCACTATTATTCGCTCATTTAATGGTATCGTTTTTGCGTTCATTTATTTAATACACTCTTCAGTAGAATTACAATTTTATTTAAAGCGTAGTTATCCTAAGAAAAAACAGAAAGAAAAGCCATTGTTCTCACAGTTTTTCTCATTTACCGCTACACCGTCTTTCTCGGTGGAATATCTCCTGCATTGTAGGATTTCATTTTGACATTTCGTTCATTTGCTTATAATGTTTACTATGGTGAAGCAACGCCCTATTTCAAATTACTCCAGTTTAATGAGGAAGTCGACCATGTCCAGATATGTTATTCATCCAATTGTCCTGGGAACCAAAGTTTTCGACAAAGGCATGATGACCTACCAACATAATTACGGTACTCCATTCACAATACCAATATACAGCTGGTACCTTGAAGGTGGAGAGAAAAAAATACTGATTGATACAGGGGAAATTCACCCGGTTCAGTCTGAAGAGAGGGAAAAGGCCATCGGTGGAAAGATTTTCACCTTCGAAGAGGGACTGGCTCGCCATGGCCTGCGCCCCGAAGATATCGATATCGTTATTCACACCCATCTCCATAATGATCATTGTGAAAACGACTACAAATGCAGTAATGCACGTTTTTACATTCACGAAAAAGAGCTGGAAACCATCCATGGATTTCACCCTCTTGACTTCCGCTATGTACCTGACTTTATTTATGAAATAGAAGAAAACCAACAGATTGAGACCGTTCACCGGGATATGGAAGTGCTCCCGGGAATTCAATTAGTACATACACCGATTCATACCCCGGGAGGCATGACGGTCTTTGTTGAAACAAATAAAGGGAAAATAGCAATTACAGGATTCTGCGTTATTAACGAAAATTTTAACCCTCCGGCCCAAATACGTGCCATGGAAATGGAAGTCATTCCTCCGGGAACCCATATAAACACTTACGAAGCCTATGATACAATGATTCGGGTCAAACAAATGGCAGACCTGGTCATACCACTTCATGAACCTGAATTTGCCACAGGTGAGCCCATCGGTTGAAGACAAACCAGATACCACCCTGGTCCCTTCTTTCGCGCAGAATACATGTGAAACTCTTTGCCCCTAATTCTTTCATCGACTATACTGGGGAAACTTCGAAAAGAAAGAATACCGCTATAAGTAATTTAAATATAGTCTTATTTCCGTTGTTCCAAACAATATTTAGAAAAAACCCCGGACTATTGCTTTAGAGTATCAGACTCAAGAGCAAACCGTGTTTTTTGGAGTCCCACCACAGAAGCGGAAAAAACGTTCATAGTGTACCGTCCAACCACAAAATTTAAACAAAGCTCCTCACAAACCACAACAGCTGTTAATTATTTTTGGAGTCAGTATTAATTATTACTAATGGATTATTCAGCCGTTAACGATTGACTTGTCGACATTATTTCTATATAGAACAGGTATATTCTTCAGACCCACAAATCACTTCCCCCTTCTGCTCTGATTGAATCAGTCCGGGTATAGCCAAAAAGGCTCAACCTACAAGGAGAATGTCATGTCAGTTAAAATTTTCATCAAGAGGAAAGTATCGGACAACAACATTATTGATCTTACGGTTTTATTGAAGAAATTGCGAGGATTAACCCTCAGCCAGCCTGGATATATTTCCGGTGAAACGTTGAGACGTGTTGATAAAAAGGGTGAATGTATGGTCATCAGCACGTGGCGATCACTTGAGGATTGGAATAGCTGGATGAACAACAATAGCCGCATCGCCATTCAGACAGAAATAGATGCTCTTCTGGGGGAAAAAACTCAATACGCCATTTATGAGGCATAGTTTTTCTGCGATATTTGTCCACTCTGGAAAGAGGACATTTCTCATCTACAGGCTGGACATTGTGTCCCTCGCTGCTACATGGAAACACTCTACACTCGAGGCATATCAATATGATTCTTGAAGGTTTTAAATTAATGTTTGTCGGAATGGGGACAGTCGTCCTCTTTCTTTGCTTGATGATTGTGTTGCTCACTCTTGTTTCAAGGCTAACCAGAGAACATACTGCACGTGAGTATGAAGCGATAGAGCTTGAGCGCAAACTTCTTGCTGAAGCCGCCAGAGCCAAAAAGAAACGAGAGATGGAGGCAAGAACATCATACCACAGTCCAGACGATGAGGACGATATTGCCGTTATAGCTGCAGCAATTGCGGCCTTTGAAGCAGAACGACTCCACGCTTGTTGACATTATCGAAAACACAACCTGTTTTTTCTATATCCCCATTATCGTCTTCTATCTCTATTGAAGATAGAAGTAACTTCTAAAGGAGAAAAACCGTGGGCAAAAAAGTTATTAAATTCATGGACACGTCTTTCAGAGACGGTTTTCAATCCGTACTTGGTGCTCGAGTATTATCAGATGACTTCATGCCTGCCCTGCAGGCAACCGTTGATGCAGGAATAACCCATCTTGAAGCAGGTGGCGGTGCCAGGTTTCAAAGCTTGTTTTTCTATTGCGGAGAATCTGCCTTCGACATGATGGACAGATTCCGTTCCGAGGTCGGCCCTGAGTGCAATCTGCAGACTCTGGCTCGAGGCATAAATGTTGTGGCACTCAGTCAATGCCCTCGTGACATCATTGACCTGCACGCCAAGATGTTTAAAAAGCATGGCATGACAACCATCCGCAATTTTGACGCCCTCAACGATGTGCGCAATCTGCAGTACTCTGGAGAACGCATCGCTCACCATGGCTTGAATCATCAGGTCGTTATTTCCATGATGGAACTCCCGCCGGGATGTTCCGGTGCTCATGACCCTGAATTTTACATGAACCGTCTCAAACAGATTCTTGATGCTGAGATTCCTTTCCATTCCATCTGTTTCAAGGACGCGTCTGGAACCTCTAATCCAAGGAAGGTCTATGAGACAATGAAGCTGGCCCGTAAAATGGTACCTGAAGATACCATTCTCTGGTTCCACACCCATGATACCGCAGGTCTGGGCATCTCCCAGAACCTGGCCGCAATAGAGGGCGGTGTCACCGGCATTGATCTTTCCAAAAGCCCGTTAAGTGGGGGTACCTGTCAGCCTGACATGCTCACCATGATCCACGCGCTCAAGGGCACAGACTACACCCTCAATCTTGATTACGAAAAAATCCTCATTGCTTCCGAAGTTTTTGAAGAAGCCCTGAAAGACTATTTCTTCCCCCCTGAAGCGAAAATGATTTCTCCCACGGTAACACTCTCACCAATGCCCGGCGGTGCTTTAACTGCCAACACCATGATGATGAGAGACACCGGAACCCTGCATCTCTACGCCGATGTTATCAAGGCCATGTCGGAAGTAGTTGCACGCGGAGGCTTTGGCGCCTCTGTTACCCCCGTTTCACAGTTTTATTTTCAACAGGCTTATCTCAATGTCACTCAAGGCAAATGGAAAAAAATCAACCCCAGCTACGGTAACATGGTTCTGGGATATTTCGGTCGTACACCGGTGCCACCGGATCCGGAAATAGTAAAAATTGCCTCCGAACAACTTGGAAAACCGGTCTTTACCGATGACCCGCTCGATATTCTTGAGCCTGGTATTCCCAAAGCAACTAAAATCCTCGAAGAAAACAAGTTGCCCGTCAATGATGAAAACATCTTTATTATTGCCAGCTGCGAACAGAAAGGCCTGGACTTTCTCCTTGGTAACGCCAAGGTGAATGTTCGAAAAATTACTGACGAAAAACCGGAAGAAAAGAAGAAAAAAGCCGCTCCGGCCCCGGCAGCTGCTGCACCGACAGGCCCGCGCAGTTACACCATCACCGTCAACAACAGACCTTACAATGTTGTAGTTGCAGAAGGTAGTGGTGGCAGCTTCCAGGCAATACCTGCAGGTGGGGGAGCTTCTGCACCCGCTCCTGCCGCAGCAGAGCCCGTCGAGGGAACCGAAGTAGAAGCCCCCACCCCCGGTAATATCGTCAAGGTCATGGTCGATGTAGGTGATCAAGTTCAAAAGGATGCCACTCTTGTCATCATGGAAGCGATGAAAATGGAATCTGAGGTAAAGGCTCCCCAAGCCGGCAAAATTGTTGCCGTGCATGTCACTGCCGGTGAAACTGTACAAACATCGGAGCCCTTGGTCACAATCGCGTAAATTGTTCAGAGCATCCGGCAGCAGCCCGGATGCTCTGCTTTCTTCCTTTGTTGCTATCGGGAAAGCACTATGAAAATGAGAATGTTTATACTAACCCTGCTCGGCTTTTGCCTCGCATGCTGCTCTTCCGCCTGGGCGGAGGAACAGGCTGTTGAGGTAACATCTCCAGCCGACGCTAAAATATTACGTATTGAAGTCTCGCCAGGAAACCTGGTCTACAGCGGGGACAAAATTGCCACTCTGAAGATGGAAAATGGTACAATTATCGTCCTTCATGCCGGAGTAGCAGGAAAAATCCTAGAAATAAATTACTCAAGCTACTCAAAGGTAAAAAAAGGTGACATCATCGGTGTTATCAGCTCGACACCGGTAGTCGCCGACATTCCCGTCAGCGCAACCAGCCAGTCGCTTCCTGGTTTGGGCGAACTTGTCGTGCGGTTGTTTAAAACCACAGGGATTGCCGGCATTATCAGCGACCAGATGACGAAAGACTGGACCCTGGGAATCGGCAGAGTTTTAATGATCTGTGTTGGTCTTGTTCTTATTTACCTGGGAATATTTAAAAAATTCGAGCCTTTACTGCTTATTCCCATTGGCTATGGTGCCATCCTGGCAAATATTCCCCTCGCCGGCATTGCCGACCCCGGAGGTATTCTTTATTACATTTATGAAGTAGGCATCGTAACCGGTATTTTCCCACTGCTGATATTTATGGGCGTCGGTGCCCTGACCGACTTCGGGCCGATGATTGCCAACCCAAAGACCATTCTTCTTGGCGGAGCTGCCCAATTCGGCATTTTCACAACGCTTCTTGGCGCTTTACTGCTCACCGACCTGGTACCTGGAATTGACTTTTCTCTACGAGATGCCGCCTCAATAGGAATCATTGGCGGGGCTGACGGTCCAACAGCAATTTTTCTCTCGAGTCAGCTCTCACCGCGGCTTCTT
>JAZBNU010000273.1:0-7431 GCA_036350815.1 Desulfopila sp. | reverse complement strand
GCACCAGCTTAGCTTTATAGCGCTTCTCCTTCAACTCCCTGGCTATAAGGCCGACATTCTCTTTCAGGTTCTCTTCGAATATTTGCCAATCAACACCGTCTACGCCTGGCGCTGCTTTCCGGTTGAGCTGGGGAATGCAACAACGTAAGTTCTCCTCATTCAAGAGGCTGTAAAGATTCCCGAATCTGTACTTTGGTTCTTCCTTTGCTTTCTTTGCTATTCCCCGCAGTGAGGTTTGCATATGTTGCTCAGCCTGTCGAATCTGCATATGTTTCCTTTGCGGGCTTCACAATACCGTCATCCCCTTCCCCATGTGATCGGCGTTACCGTCTCAGAGTACTATGAGATGATCTGACTCCCTTCAAACCCATCGTGACAGCCTTTTTTGTGATTGGACTGTCCTACCCCTGATCGGTAAATCGGGGGAGGTGGAAGGGTCTCCCAAGTTCCTGATGCTTCTCTCACTACATGCCACGCTCTTGGACCCCGGCAGCCCCTCGGGAATCTCACCATTCAATTCCTCTGTGCTGGCTTCCGATACGTTAAAACCGTCGCCGACTGCTTTGATTACTCTGACGAGGCTGAATTGCTTTGGGGAGGTACGTCTCCCCTGCGGCCTGCAGTGTTCCCTGTCTACGCTTCACAACTCTTGTTCACCAATCTTTCCGGCTCCGCAAGTCGCGCAAGACTCGGTACGGGCTGTTGGTTAGACTTTGCCCGATGGGGACTTCCTGCCCAGGAACATAGGCAGGGCACCCTATAAGAAGCACCAAGCTGCGCTTGGCGCACTAACGTTGAATTCACTGGTTTCGCGGCTGTTTGCGAAATCCAGTGGAATGGCTTGATATGTGTTTATTTCTTTTTAAATCTGTCACGAAGATATAAACCACCTATAACGACAATGTATAGAATAATGAATATTGGAATCGCTATTGGTAAATCTTCTGATGGAATTGGCGTAGGACCAACGCCTTGCCAAGGAATACCAATTATAAGAAAACAAACTATTAGAACGTAACATATTGTTAACCAAAGTAGAACAGACGGTTTTGTAGCATCGAATTCATTCTCTTTTCTATATTGTTTGTTTTCAAATTTCTTGAGATCAACAAACTTACCAAGAAATTTCTTGTTTTTTTTATTCAAAATATTTTCTGCACTTTGGTAAAATAAAATTTTATAAATGGATTATTTCTTACACATATCGTTTAATAGTGCGCGTCCGTATTTTGGGGAGTTTTCTTGAAAATTCCTTCTTCATTTTTATCGTCTGGTTGTAGTGCCGGCATCTTTTTTCACTGTTTTTTCCTGATTTTTAACTTCGAACAATGTCTCTAATACCATAAAAATGAAGAAGTTATCCGTTACAATAGCCTAAAAGGTATGCCATGACAAGATAATTATGTTAGGATCTGGCCACGCAGCTTTTTGGGGATATTCCCTGGTTAGACCCGCGCGGCCTAACTGGGGCAATTGCTTCGGTTAAGGGAGAGAAAATAGCAGTATTTCGAGATTTTTTCTGCGTCTTACGCAGCTTTTCAGGATATATCGCCGCTTAGACCGCGCGTCTCGAAATCCAATATAAGTGGAAATTTAAAAGAATTTAAAATGAAAACAATAGATTGAGTGGTGATGTTTTTGGGAGAAAAGGCAACCCGAATTTCTCATAAACATTGTGTCTATTTTCTTAAATTAGATGATATTCCAATATGTTTAAGCTGTATACTTTCATCAGAAAACCATACACAATGTTCACCAAAGGCCAGCTGATCTTACCGTGCCCGGAGTCTCACTTCGTTCGCTTACCTGCAGCGTTGCCGAAGCAAGGTGCATAGACGACTATAGCGCCTTGCTTCGCGCCTCGCATCCACGGCAACCTCGGCTGGTAAGAAATTCGGGCTAAAGGAAAATCTCATCCCGGTTTTCCCGGGTATGCCTGTACGGTTCTCGTGCAATATCCTCTCGTCAGCTTTGCTCAGCAGGGTATTGCCGGGCAATGCATGGCGCTGTTCTTATGATCGGCTAACCTGGCAGTATCTTCTTCATAAATCGTGACGAGGCCGGGCATACACCGGAAAACTGAGTTGTTCCTTTGATGCAGCTTGGTGCTGTCTCTTTTTCTTGAATGGAGTATCCGAGTTTTTCAAAATAGTTTTCGGCAGTTTCTGTTAAGAGATATATCTCTTTTACGCCGTTTTGCATGCAATACTTCTCTGCAAATTCCGATAATGCTCTTCCTGTTCCCTCTCTTCTGCTATCCGGCGAAACCGCCAGTGATCGCAGCAGTGCCGAGGTGCCATACAGTTCAACACCTATACAGGCGACAAGGTCAGTATCTTTATGGATACCAAAAAGCTGAATTCTCCTGTTTTCCTGTAAGTCTGAAGTGGGCAGCGAACATCCGCCAAGCAGCGCTTCAGCTTCTGAAATGTTTTTGATTGCGGTAATTATCATTTGTACACCAATATCATGGTTCAACAAAGCTCGTTTGTTCAGAAATCGGCCTTGAGCCCTTACTCATAGAAAGCTTTAGTTGCCTCGTATACAAAGTGCGACAAAGTCTTTGTTAAATTCAATTGCCGCACAGGTCAATTTTTCGCACAGATGTTCCGGGTTTTCTTTATTAAAACCTTCAGGGCGAAGTACGCTGCATGATAAGGATTTGAATGTATCTTCAAATTGTTGCGCATACTCCCTGCATTGAGCGACAACTGTTTCTTCCCTGATGTTGTATTCTTTCCCGATAATACCCAGAAACATCAATGTTCCCTCCACCAGGCCGCACTGGGCACCATATTTCCCCGCGCCATGCATACCAATAGCAGCACTGATAACTTGTTCCGACAGCCTGAGTGAAAAAATTTCAGAGAGTATTTTCAGGTTTGTTATCGCGCAATTGAGGTCATCCTTCCAGTAATATTCTCTTACTCTTTCCTCAATTGAGACTCGCTCTTGCAATTGCTCTGTCATTAAATATCTCTTCCAATACAGAATTGCCTGTTCCTGATTTTTTGAGGGTATTTGCAGCTCGTATTCCGGTTATTATATCTACTGCGTCTCCAGCCTTTGGACAGTCCTGCCGGCGTTGAAAAAGTTCTGCCAAACACATAAACTCACTGTTTTTTTCTGTTTGATCAAGTACAGCTTTGGCCAAGCAATCGACACTGCCATCTTTGACGGTACTGGTGATACATTCTGAGAATGTATTTTTTCACTCATTTTTATTGTTCAGATTACCTGCCGCACCCCTTATCATCATGATTCATACAGCACTGATACATCTCGCCAGCCCATCCTGTGCATGGTTGACAGGTGCTATGGGAAAGAGAAATTTCTGGAATATCCGGGAAACAATTGTTGCACGTGGCGCTCAGTCAACCCTCATTTTTCCCGCAAGATACAGTAATCCCTCATCTCAGATCTGGATCAACTGCTTTGCTCTACCTGATTTCCTCCCCGCTCCTTGCTGCGATACATCGCCTTGTCAGCTCGGAGCAGCAGGCTGTCAAGATCATCATCATCACGACATTCACTTATACCGCCGCTGAGGGTTATCCCGCTTCGGGGGTCGTTCCCGCCGCTGCCGAAATGGGCCTTCGCCACTTCCTCCCGCACCCGCTCAGCCAGAACAGCAACTTCGGCGATACTGCCGGCGGCAAGGATAACGAACTCATCTCCTCCCCACCGGGCCAGAGTATCGTTCGGCCGCATGCAGGCACGCAGTTTCCCTACCAGTTCTATAAGCAATCGGTCTCCTGCCATATGCCCCAGAACATCGTTAATTTTTTTAAAGCCATCAAGATCAAAGAGAATAAGACAAAACGATCTGTTATTTCGCCGTCTTTCATAGAAAGCCCGGCTAAAATCATGCTCCAGGGCTCGACGATTAGCCGTTCCAGTAAGTTCATCAGAGACGGCCAGGGCTTCAATGCGTTCCTGGTATTTGTTAATAGTGACCAAGGTCAGCAGAATAACAACAACAGAAACCAGACCGCCGATGAGAAGTGTACGGATCAGGTTGGATCGGGCCGTCATCAGGGTTTTGGTTTCGCTCTGCTCAACATAGAGAAACCAGTTCAGTGATGGAATATATCTGACAGTTGTCAGTATATCATGCCCCTGCCGCCTGAAAGCGAAATTCTTCGGGTTTCCTCCAACAGCAAGCATGGCTTCCGCCTGCTCTCCAATTCCCTCCATATCGCTCAGCCGGACGTTTTCTACCATGGAAGTATCGGGGTGGATCTGGACGACTCCCGTCCGATCGGTCAGGTAGATAATTCTCCCATATTTTTCCTGATAGCGGGCAATTCTCTCTGCCACGTTCTCGACTTTGAGACCGACCCCGGTTACCCCGAGGACCTGTCCATCGGCATCACTCACCAGGTAGTTCACAAAAATGGTCAGCAGGTTATTCGCGCCTTCATCGTTATCGACATCAAAATCATATTCCAGGGCGGAACCGAGAAAGTTGTAATACCAGACATCATGATCATCTGTCGGAGAAATTGTTTTATGCAGCCCGTTGTAGCGGTAATATCGGAGTGTCGTGGCCGAGACAAAAAACGTGGTGAAGAAATCATATCTTTCACGGATCTGTTCGAGATAGCGTATAATTTTCCCGGTATCTTTCTCGCCTTCCAGAGCCCATTCTTTTAGAAAAGCATCAGATGCCATTGATGATGAGACAAGAAGCGGCCGCGTCATCATGGCAGTCAGCTCTGAGTAAATATTATCCATTGTCAGCGGAAGATCGTTGCGAATAATCTCCGCATGAACTGCCTCTCTGGTAACCAGATAATTGATGGTGCTGACACCCAGAAAGGCGACTGCGAGAATCACTGCCAACGCAAAGAGAAATTTGTTTTTACTGGCTATACGAATCATTTCCGACCCTGTTTGTTCTGTTCTTTCCGATATCCATGCTATCACTTCCGACTGCTTCAGTCCAGGTTTCGCTGCCGGAGAAAGTCACAAGCGCAGCCTGCCTGAATGGTACGAATGAAATGGCAGTGATATAGGTTCAGCGCAGCAGGGAATCAATCAGGGCTTTATACTTCTTTTCGATAACATGACGTTTCTTTTTGAGGGTATTGGTGAGTTCCTCGCCCAGAGTGAACTCACGGTCGAGAAAGACGATGCCCTGGAGCTTTTCATAGGGCTTGAAGCCTTGTTTAGGCAGAAGAAGGCGATTCATTTCGCTTTTAACGTGGTCAAGAACTTTGGTGTCTTTGGTCAGATCCTTATCTTCATTTTTGAAACCACTGATTTTACGGCTCATATATTCACGCAGCTCTTCCATATTAGGTACCAGGAGTGCGCCGAGTCCTTTTTTATCCTGTCCCACGAGTATGGCGTCCTGGATAAAAGGAAAAACGGTTATGGCATTTTCTATCCGGGAAGGATCAATATTTTCTCCGCTCGCAAGAACTATAATCTCTTTGGCCCGACCAGTAATGATCAGCTCGCCTCCAAGAGTCAGCATACCGAGATCGCCGGTGCGGAAAAAACCGTCTTCAGAGAAAGATTTTCGGTTTTCTTCTTCATTTTTATAATACCCTGCGGTTACCTGCGGGCCACGCACTTCTATAAGACCCTCCGCCCCGGGCCCAAGGATCTCACCCTGCTCCGAAACAATGCGCAGATCCGTTTCAGGTACCGCGGGACCAAGCGTTCCGTAGACCGGACAGCTTAAGCCTCTGCCGGCAATGGCCGGTGAACACTCCGTCATGCCGTAGGCATTGACGATACGGATCCCCACCGCATCAATCCACTCTTCCAGATATCTCGCCAGAGTGCCGCCGCCGCTGATAGCAAGGCGCAAGCGGCCCCCGAAACGCTGCTGCACCGCCGCGAGTTTTTTTCGCGCCACCAGGTTGAGAGGGAAAAGGAGCGTCAGTTTAAGCAGTGCAACGATTTTTATAAAGAGGGCTGAAGCAGGATCTTTCCGCTTAAACTGGGGCAGATGCCCGCGCAGCAGCCGTTGATTGCGCTTATATCTGCTGGAGACGCCCACCAGCAGGTTAAATATGGTCTGGGCCGCCTTGCCTTTTTTGCGGATGGCAAGCTCCACTTTGCTGTACAGAGATTCCCACACCCTGGGTACGGTGGCCACCAGAGTTGGTTTGTACTTTTCCAGGTCCTGCGCAAATGTTTTTACAGAGGAATAGACCAGACAGGAGCCGACGCAAAGGGCGGAATACTCCGCCGTTCTTTCAAAAATATGCCAGCTCGGCAAAATCGAAAGCCAGCGATCCTGCGGCACAAGACCGATGATCTGTGGGATATATTTGATATTGTGCATGACATTCCCATGGGACAGCTGCACACCCTTCGGTAATCCTGTTGTTCCCGATGTGTAAATCAGGGTCAGCAGACTCTCCGGTTGTATCTGCCTCCCTCTGTTCTTGAAATGGACGATATCATCATCACTGATGGTCCTGTCGCCCAGAATGCTGCCATAAGAATAGGTGTTGCTGAAAAACTTATGTTTTTCAGGACTGGTCATCACGAAAATCGACTTTATCTGCTTGCAGCTGTCAATGTAGTCACGATGATGCTCCAGCAGACTGTCCGACTCTATCACCAGATAGGAGGCATCGGAATTTTCTACAATAAAGCTGAGCTCCTGGGTGGGCGTATCGGAGCCGCGCGGTACCGTTACAGCACCTAGCGACATAATGGCAAGATCTGTCACTATCCAGGCATATCTGTTGTCGGAGAGAAACATGACCTTATCGCCGATCCCCAGACCTCTCTTTTCAAAAGCGCGGGAGAGCAGCACCACATCCTCAAAAAGCTTGGCATAGCTGACCTTGAACTCTTCGTCTTCCATACGATAGATAAAGGCAGTATTATCCCTGTAGACATCACAACAGTGCAGCAGCATCTCAAACAGCGTTTTAGGCTCACCGCGCCGCTCTCTTCTTTCTCTCCCTGATTCCGGTCTCTCCGTCATTTTCGCCCCCAGTGTACTGCTATGGTTCCCATCATGAACTTTTTATAGCCAACTCCGGCAAAGCCTGCCTGCTGGAAGGCTTCGGCAAGATCGGAAGCGCTGTAAAACCCCATGGTGGAACCGGTTAAATAGGCGTATGCATCCGCATCCTTTGCTATCAGTCTGCCCAGCAGAGGAATGCCCAAACGAAAATAGAGCTGAATACAAGGGTAAAGCAGGTTCTTTGCCGGCGGTGTCGTATCCAGGCAGACGACCCTGCCTCCCTTCTTCAATACTCTGTGTACTTCCCGCAAAACCACTGCAACATTATCAACGTTACGCAAGAGATAGCCAAAAGTCACCGACTCAAAGCTGTTATCTTTGTAAGGCAGAGCATTGGCGTCGGTTCCCTGCCAGCTGATATTGGCTGCTCCAAATCGTTTTTGTGCTTCTTTCAGCATGTTGAGAGAGAAATCTGCACCAATCACCCGACACTC
>JAZBNU010000272.1:0-7565 GCA_036350815.1 Desulfopila sp. | reverse complement strand
TCGATATTGCTCAGGTGGACAAGACTGTCACCCCAGGTACGCGGCATATGCGGATTGACCTGGGCGATAACCATCTGCGCGTTTTCCATGGCTGAGCGAGTAATATCCACTGAAACGCCGAGGCTGCAGTAGCCGAACTGATCAGGCGGGCTGACCTGGATCATGGCTATATCGAGAGGGATACGGCGTCCGGCAAACATCTTGGGAATCTGCGAAAGATACATAGGCAGATAATCAATCTTGCCTTCAAAAGCAGCGCGTCGCATCCGTTCGCTGATGAAAAAGAGTTTCAGGGAAAACCGTCTGGAGAATGAAGGCTCATCCACATAGTATGCCAAGGTATGGGACAGCATCTGGTATACCATGATGTCCTGAATGGCGGTATTGGCCACCATGGCATGTATGAGATGCTGCGGTTCACCGCATCCTGTCCCCAAAAAGAGGCGGCAGCCATTTTTTATGCAGCCGGCAGCTTCTGTAGCGGTAAGGATTTTATCGTCGGGCAGTTTCGTCTGCCATTCCGGTAAGGTCATGGAAGCTCCAGGAGAGAAGAATGCGAGGTACGCATGGTGCCACAAACTGTGTTTTTACCATGAAGGAGATGGCTGGTTGAGGCAACAGTCACACTTCGATGATAAGCAATTTCTGGCTTTCATCCCAGGAGGCTGGATAGGATCGGGTACTGCTTTTGTATGGTATTTTGAAATGATTGAGAAAGGCCATTCCGGAAATCTGCGCGCCGCCACCTTTGCCGGCTCGTACCTTGTAGGCGCCAGGCTTCTTTTCACTGCATGGCTTGAATCCTATTTTGTTTGCATCTTTATCATAAAGTATCTGCAAATGAGTTATCTTTTTCTCCTGAAGGATTTTTGCAGCTCCATTATTAAAATTAAAAAGCCCTTGTTTAAGAATTGAAATTTTGGGTTCATTGGTAATCGACTGTCTGCCTGTGAAAGTTTCAAATGCCATAAGTATATTTCTCTCTTTATGGATGGATTCTGGATATCAAACTCAAAGAGGGAATCGCCCCTACTCTCAGATTGAGTTCGTGCTTTATTGCTGCCATACAATATAGAATTGTATTCTTTATGAGACGATTTCGTCAAGTAAAGTTCGCTCAGGTGCCTGAAAGAGGGGGAGATATTCGGGATATGGAGCTGTGCGGCAGGGCGTTGTAGAGGATCAGAGAAAACGCCCTGTTTGTCTAGCAAAGGTCTTGTGCCGCCACTTCTTTACCGAAAAAGAAGTCGGTAAAACGAACATACCAGGCTGCAGACTGGACCTGGATGATGTATGCCATTGCTATGACCAGTGCAGCGTCAGCACCTTCTTCTCCGAAGGCATTGATGGCAACCGCCAGAGCGATGGAGAGGTTTCTCATTACTGTTCCGTAGACCAGCGCAATGCCGTTTTCTCTGGAGAAGAAAAACCTGCCTGCCAGGGTTGAAAGGCTGAAATTGATGAAATAGAGGAGCAGTAACGGCACAAAAATAACGAGGAGCTGGGCCGGGTCTGCTGCAATTGTCTTTGCTTTCAAGGCCATGGCTGTAAAAACTATCCCCAGGACACCTATTGTTGAGAGGGCTGGAAAGCGGGGTGCTATTTTCTCCTTGAATTCCGCCAGGGTATACTTTGTGAGCAGTATTCGCCTGGTGATGTAACCAAGGGCCATGGGCAGAAAAACAATAAGGGCAATCTGCTGCATAACCTTCATGAAATTAACCTCAACGGTAGCACCAAGCAGCCGGCTTACATAGATGGGAGTGGCCAGCGATCCCAGAGTGAGACCGATCACCGTCATATTGATAGCAGCGCCCATATTTCCTTTGGCAAAACCGGTCCAGGAGATGGTCATCCCGCTGGTGGGAAGCAGGGCGGCAAGAAGAAGGCCAAGAGCCATGTAGGGCTGATCGGGGAAGAAGAATTTACCGAGATACAAGGCGACGAAAGGAATGACCGCAAAATTGATAAATATGGCACTCCCCTGGATCCTCGGTTCAAGTCCTTTTCTCAGATGATCGATATTCAAGGTAACCATCATGGGGTAAACCATCAGGAATGTCAGGGGGACGATCAGCAGTTTCATTGAGGCAACCAGTTTCTGATCAACGACAGCACCAAAAATCAGACCGGCAACCATCAGTGCAGGGATGGCATAGACGAGGTTCTTATTGATACGTATCAGCAGTTTCCACATACTTTTCTCCTGGAAAATTTTTTGTCGCAGGTATACAAACCTGCAGGGTTGCCTACCGTGACTGGTCGATCATGCTGCATATTTTGCTGAATGTCTGCTGCAGCGACTCCGGAAAAGAGGAATCGGCCGGCACGATATCTGCTATCGATTCCGAATCGAAAAGGAGAAAACGAATCTGTGTGGCACCGCCTTTAGAGAAAACATGGACGAATTTCGGCATAAAGATGGCTCTTTCAATGTTAACTCCGAGGCTGGCGCTGGATTTGGCCGGTTTGCATATCTGTATCATATGGAGATCGAAATCATCCGCAACAGGTACTCCATGATGGGTGAATGTTTTTTTCATATCCATGGACGCACTGTTGTGAATGACAAAGTCATTAGCAGTTACGACTTCCTGGAAATCCTTTACAAAGCCGAGGACGCTTTTATCACTTTCCACGGCGTAGACTGTGGTACTTCTCTTCATTGTGCAGCTCCCTGGTTAAAGGTGAATTTTGAAAATATACCGTGTTGTTTCCCTTTTGACTCAGAATGGTAACTATCAATAACTGTGCCAATAACGTATAATCCCTCAAAGCATTGCCACCGGTCAGCATATTTGCATTGTTGCCGGGAGGAGCCTGTGGTATCGTGTCTATGGGTAACGCAACGGAACGTTACCTTGTGGACTTGGTAACGTTCTATGTGTTGAGTGAAATAGAGAGAGGCGGGTATGTCCAAAAAAAGCGGTGCAATCTGGAGTCATCAGCTTATCAGCAGGGTTATCGATTCCATGGCCGATGGGGTTTTTACATTAGATGGTGACGGTCTGATCGTTTCTTGGAACAGATCGATGGAGCGTATCAGCGGTTACAGTGCAGAAGAGGCCTTGGGAAAAACCTGCGCTTTGCTTAACTGCAGTCGTTGTTTTGGAAAAACCTGCCCGGCAGATATAGGTAAATGCAGAATTTTTGAAAAAGGTTCTTCCGGGGCGAAAGAATGTCTACTGCAGCATAAAAATGGGTATGATATTCCGGTTATCAAGCATGCCAGCGTGGTTAACGATGAAGATGGCCGTATTCTCGGTGTAGTTGAGACAATCACGGATATGACAGAGCTCAACGAGGCCCGTAAAAAAGCAGAGGAGGCGTCGCTGCGGCTTGGTGAGATACATCGCCTTGACAACATTATAGGGCAGAGCCGGGTTATGCGCGATGTTTTCACGGCAATCAAGATGGCGGCAGCCAGTGATGCAACCGTCCTGGTGCAGGGAGAGAGCGGTACCGGAAAAGAACTTATAGCCGGTGCCATTCATTTTAACAGCGAACGGAAAAAACAGCAGCTTGTCACTGTTAATTGCAGTGCCTTGCCGGAGAATCTTCTTGAGAGTGAACTTTTCGGTCATGTCCGGGGCGCCTACACCGGTGCGATTCGTGCCAGAACGGGCAGATTTGAAGAAGCCGAAGGCGGTACGGTTTTTCTTGATGAAATAGCGGAACTGAGTCCTTTGATCCAGGTGAAGTTGTTACGGGTTCTCCAGGAGAGAGAGATAGAGCGTGTCGGTGAGTCAAAAAAGAGAAAGATCAATATTCGCATAGTCGCCGCAACGCATCAGGATCTCTATGCCATGGTCAAAGCAGGACGGTTTCGTGAAGATCTTTACTACAGGCTCAATGTTTTTCCAATCACCATTCCTCCGCTGCGGCAGCGCAAGGAAGATATTCCATTGTTGCTGAGCTATTTTATTAGGAAAATGAACACCAGAACCGGGAAGAATATAGTGGATGCTTCAAGAGAAGTGATGCGAATTCTCATGGAGTATGACTGGCCGGGTAATGTCAGAGAGCTGGAAAATGCGGTAGAACATGCCTTTGTTCTCTGTACTCGGGACAGGGTCGAGCACGATGATCTGCCGGGAAGCCTTTTCCGGCATCACCACTCTGTGCAGCAGTCTGAATCGGAAAGCCGGGGTGCGGTACAGCCGAAAAGGAGGAAGAGTATACCCAGGGAAGACTTACTTAAGCTCCTGCAGGAAAGTGGCTGGAATAAAGCTGAAGTTGCCAGAAGAATCGGTGTTAGTCACACATCTGTCTGGAAATATATGAAGAAATATAAAATCCCGCTGCAGCGGGAGGAAGGCTGAAAACGTTTGGTATGCATTGATCCACATGGTTCAGAAGAGGTGATATGAAGTTTTTCTTTTGGATGGTACTGTTTTTTCTATTGCTTTCATCTGCTCCCGTACACAGCGAGGAAGCTGTTTATTTGCAGCCATATACAAGGGAATATGCTTTCACGGCAATTTCCAGGCCTAAAACGACTCTGACTCTTTCTGCTGAGGTTGGCGGCAGGGTAGAGAATGTATTCGTTGACGTTGGAGGCAGTGTTGCAGATGATGGGATGGTCGTACGGATCGACCCCACTTTTGTCAAACTCGACCTTGAAAAGAACAGGATTGAGCAGCAGGAGACCTTACGCCGGCTTGAACTTGAGAAACTAACGACCCTTAGATACAGAAACCTGATAGACCAAAACTCTGCGGCCCTCGCTCAATACGATGAAGCACTGGCAAGGGCCGATGTTCTTGAAATCAGATTGCAAAGTCTCAAGAATGAAGAGGTTCGCCTTGAGGAGAGACTCCGTCGCCATAATCTTAGCGCTCCCCCCGGATGGAAGGTGATCCGGCGCCTGGTGGAGGTGGGACAGTATGTCAGTCAGGGGCAGGCAGTGATGGAGCTTGGCGATTTCACCGATCTAGTTGTTTCCTTTCTTTTTACAGTTGAAGAACTTGATCTCTTGGAAAGAAGTATTCCGCTTACTCTCTATTTTCCCGAACGTGACATGGCTCTGAAGGCAAAGATTTATAGAGTGTCGCCGGATATGGACAGGGACACGAGGAAAATAGCTGTCGATCTTCTGGTCAGCCCTTCGGGCTCGAAGGAAAGAGATCTCTTTAGGGGTGGTTTGCGCGCCGAGCTGGTTATGCAGGGGCGGGAGGAGGAAGGGCTCTATCTGGTGCCGGATTCTTCGTTGAAGAGCAGATATGAAGCGCACTGGCTGACCACTTTGGCTGGAAGAGAGGTTAAGGTTCTTGTAATTGGGAGAGTTGAGGGTTCCGGAAAGGCAATTGTTACTGGAGAGGGGCTGGACATTGAGGAATCGTATCAAGTACGCGCTACAGCCGGTAATTGAAGGCGGGGAATAAAAGTATGGGCCGATTTGTATCATTTACACTGGGACAGAGAGTTTTTATGAATCTGCTCTTTGTCCTGCTTATGGTCATTGGTGCTTTTACTCTGCTGCGCATGCCGGTGGAACGGTATCCTAATATTGAATTCGGCAAAATGTATATAAACACCTTTTTGCCGGGTGCATCTCCTGAAGAAGTTGAAACTCTTATTACAAAAGAGATAGAAGAAGCTCTTGAGGAAATGGAAGAGGTTGAGTTCGTCAGTTCCAGCAGTTATCTGGAGCGTTCCAACGTTGTTCTAAAGTTTGATGACGACAGTGATTACAGGCGGCGCTTCGATGATGTTCGATTGAAAATCCTGTCTGTTATTGACGAACTGCCGGAAGAGGCGGAAACCCCGGTTTTTAACTTTCTTGATGTCAGTGACTGGTTTCCGGCAATCAGTGTGAATATTGCCGGAAACCACTCCAATACGACCTTGAGCCAGGTTGCGGATGAACTCATGGTCGCGTTGGCACAGCTTGAGGGAGTAAGAGAGGTTACAATAAGCGGAGAATATACCAGAGAGTTTCATCTGCTTCTCTCTGCAGAAAAATTGCGTCGTTTTGGAATTACTACAAATGAAGTTGCAGATGCGGTTCGTGCTGCAGGAGTTACCTATCCTGCGGGGAAAATAGACACAGTTGAAGGGGAGTTTATTCTCCGGGTCGACGAACAGTTTACCGATAGGGAGTCACTCTTCCGTGTTGTCATCAGGAAAGATGGGGACGGCTCCTTCGTTCGACTGGAAGATCTCGCTGATGCCGGCTATTTTTCCTACAGAGACCCATTTGTCATGACCTCCGTCAACGGTCACGATTGCGTTACCCTGCAGATCCTGAAACACCCTTCCAGCAATGCCCTTTTTATCGCAGAGGAAGTCAGAAGACTGGTTGAAGAGCAGCAACCTTCGTATGCTGAAAGCGGTATAGAGCTGATCGTAACCCAGGACTCAAGTTTAAGGATCAAGGACTCTATCCGGGTTCTTGGGGTTAATCTGCTGCTGGGTACCATGCTGGTATGCACCATAATCTGGGGGTTTATGGGGCTGAGAAATGCAGCGTTGACAACCATAGGCATCCCCTTTGCCTTTCTGGTCACCATGGTTCTGATGTATGTGACCGGAAATTCGATAAACGAGGTGTCACTGTTCGCTTTTGTACTGGTTTCCGGCATAATAGTAGATGATGCCATTGTGGTTGTTGAGAACATTTACCGGCATCTGCAGAATGGGAAAAACAGGATTGATGCAATAATAGAGGGGACAGCGGAGGTTTTTCTCCCTGTTGTCAGCGCGACATTGACTACTGTTGTCGCCTTTCTCCCGATGCTGATCATGACAGGTATGGTCGGGGATTTTTTTGCCATTATCCCTAAAACAATTGCTTTTGCTCTTGCGGCTTCAATTCTGGAATGTCTGTTTATCCTGCCCTGTCACTATTTTGAGTTTGGACCGGGGAAGGGAGGACGGGTATCCCAAGGAACGTCTCCTGTGCTCAAACCTGCTGACTCAGATGGTGCCGCTTTTTACCGTCCGGAAGGTGAGGGCAGAATTATGGGGGGACTGCGTCTGGTTTTTCACAGTCTTCTTCTTTTCACACTCAGGTACCGTCTGCTGAGTCTCTGTTTTCTGGGTCTGCTTTTTCTTGTAGGCATTGGGATGTTTGCCGCTTCTTTTCAGGGGAAGTCAAACATTCTCAGAATACAGTTTTTCCCGGATAACTATTCTCTTTATTACGTTGAGCTTACCGGGAAGCCCGGTACTCCTTTGGAAAAAGTCCATGCGCAAATAAAGGAAATGGCGGCGGCAATAGTGGCGGCTGGAGAGGGACAGGCAGAGTCAGCCCTGGGGTTTGCAGGATATTATATCTCCGATGATTTCAGTCCCAAGTACGGAACAAATCTCGGCTATGTTGCGGTTACATTGCCGACGTCGGACAAAAGGCGCTTTGCTGACTATCCGGAGAATGATGTGGTAGCTCATCTTGATGAGGTACGGCGGGCATTACAACCATACGTTGCGGAAGGATTTACTTTTTCCGTCCGTCCGGAAAAGGACGGTCCCCCTACCGGTAAAGATATCAATATCAGAATACTTGGTAACAATACCTCGAATGTTATGGCGCTGGCCGGACGTATTGAAAAGTATCTCCGTAC
>JAZBNU010000271.1:0-11403 GCA_036350815.1 Desulfopila sp. | reverse complement strand
GCCTTTTTTCCGAACACCCAAAAAAGTCGCAGGAGGAAGCTTCCGCTGCGCGCTTCATTCTGTAAGAGAAGAAGGAATGATGGCCGTAGCTCTTCTGCTGGCCGCAGGAACCCTCATCCAGCAGCACACCATTGATTCAACCGACATGCTTGTGTGGATACTGGTTCTGTCAACACTGTCGACCCCCTATCTCGCCGCTGTCATACTGTCCTTTATCAGTGCTTTTACAAAATTACCGGCCTCCCTGGTACATGGAACATCAACACCGCCTCAGCCGGGAACCACTGTTCTCGATGCTGTCAAATCCGGTCCGACCGCGAAAGAAAGCCGCTGACGCCCACTGCATATTTCATGGTTTGAGATTGCTAGTGTCGTCCTATGTCTGGCTCAATACGAATTTCAAATTTCTGAAACTGCACCGATGCGTTCTCTCCTTCACCGACAAGATGGAAAGAGAAGGCTTGTCTGGCTTCGCTATTTTCAAAAGAGAACCGTACCCGGGCCTCTTCTCCACTGTGCAGCACGGGAAAGGCAGGATAATCAATTGTAGTGACTTCTTTTTCAAACTGCCGCAGGGTAAGTTTCAATCGAGCCCCATCTTCTCCTGCATGCACGGCCTTCAGCGCTATGTCAACGTACACTTTTGATTTTTCGGGAAAATCAAGATACTGGGCCCCTATAAGATTATCGGCCCACTCATTCCTGATCGCAGCCGGAAGTTTGCGTATTTCCCCGTCAGCAAATTGCAATACCTGGTGTTCATTCCTTGCACGGAATTCATTATCCATTATTGAAGCAAGCGAGTACAACCTTTTGCCCCAGTGGCCTGAACCAACATCGACTGGACCGGAACGCATCCCGACAATGCTTTTAGCCTGCATTTTCAGACAACCCCCATCTCCGCCACATTCAAAAAGAGTGGAGTCACCGGTATGCCAGCGCAATTTGCCCCCGGTATAGCTCACCATATCCCTGGCAGAAGAATATTCTCGAAACATGCTTCTTCCAAGAATCGACTGCGGAATAGGCAGGCCGAAATAGTCAAGGACCGATATCTCAAGATCGACCAGACCATAGGTCCCCTCTTTCTGTCTCGGTAGTTGGCTCTGCTCTGGAGCGAGTACAGCAGCAACCCCCCAGCTGCTGTACCAGTCCGCTCCTTGTGCACCATGAGATTCATCAGATGTAAGTATCATCAGGGTGTCCTCAAGCACCCCGTCAAGACGCAGCGCATTGATAAAATCAGCAACGGCATGATCCAGTGCAGCCACCGCCGCGATTTTACGAGAACCATACTGCAGAGCCATTTCATCACTGACGGCAAAAGGCTGATGAGTTCCCACCGTCAAAAGAGATAGAAGCCAGGGTTTGTCCCGTTTCTGCAGATCGTTTATATATTGCCGTGCTCCAGCGAAAAAATCTGCATCTGTCGTACCCCAGATAAAATCGAAACTGCGCCGCTCTGTAAACCATTCCTCCCCATGAACCTGTTGAAAACCCATTGCCGGCATGGCTCTGTCCTTATTCATGAACTGAAGGCCAGCTGCTTGAAGATAATGCGTTTCCCACCCGTGTTTTCGCAGCCACCCAGGTAAACATTGTTCAGCTCTGTCATGATGATTCTGCAGCTCAACTGCTTTGGGTGCGGCAAAACTGAACTTGCTGAAATCTCCGCAGTGCAAGGCATACAAGCCTCGAATAGTTTGGTGACCATGGGTAACAAAATCTGCTACCAGCATTGCATCCTCGGTACTTTGTGCCAGATGCTCCATTTGGAAAATCTCATCCGAGATGTTCATTTTCGTTCGAATTTCTGGAATATACAGTCCTGATATTCCTTCCAGTACCACTATGAGAACATTTTCAGCTTTACCGATGCCAAGTAATTTCTGTCCTTCAAGATCATATGTCCTTAAACTCACAGGAAGATCCTCTTTGCTCACACCCGTCATTCCGTCGGCTAGAGATGTAGAGAATGCATCCACCACCAGCCAGTGTAAGGGATTATAGCGTGAAATTATCGTGTTGCTGCGTACCTCTTTATTCACAGAAGAGTGAATAACAAGAAGGACCAGCATCCCGACAATCGCTGTAATCGTAGTGTGCCGGTTTGTCCTGCGGACTGGGGTAACAGCGGCGAAAAGTACTGCAACAGCAAGTCCTGTAACATAGAGCGGATAGGTCAGGTAAAAGCCATCGATCGAGTTGGTGATAAATGTTAGATCAAACAGATAAAAGACATCCTGGAAAGTAGGAAGCCGCTGTATGCCGGCTTGAAGCTCCATGGTAATAATCTGAAAGATGAACCAGAGACAGAAGAGAATACAGCGCAGCCACCGCGGTGCTTGCCAGATCACACCAAAGAGAAAAAGGCCGACGGCTCCATCAGACACAAGCCCTGCCGGTTCATTCAAACCGGTAGACAACAGGCGGTACCCCAGAGGGATAAATAAGGGGAAGGCCAATATAGCTGCTGACAGGAGGGTTTGCAAAATGTGAGTTATACTGTCTACAGGAAAGAATCTGATAATAGTGACAATAGAGTTCTTGAGGTAGAATAACACCCTTTTGGCAATTGACAATATATCGTCCCTTTTTCAGCTGGCATAATTCTGAAAATTCTTTCGATTAGGGCCTACTAATATTGTGATGAAGTATTTATTTTTTTGTTGACTTGCAGTATTGTTTGGTGTACCTAATTATCGCAACGGTACTACGGAGAAGGATACTATGAAGAAAAAATGCACGACCAAGCAGAGCTGCCTGGCCGGACCTTTCGCAGGGTTCTGGGCAAAGAGGAAAAAATGTCAATCCATCTCACCTCTTTCTCAAAATTGTTCTGCCGGCAGAAAAAAGATCTGTAAAATTACCGGTGACAGGAAAATGTGCGCCCGCATGGCATCAATGGGGGTTTTACCTGGTGAAGAAGTGCAGCTGCTCTGTGGCCATAATGGCTCACAGTGCGTCCTGCGGGTAGGCAATGGAACAGTCAGTCTTGATTCTGAAACCATTGATAAAATTTTAGTCGAATCATTGTAATCTTTCTCGGTGTATGAAATGTATACCGGGATTTTTTTTAACCCAACATGTTAGCGGCAACTAACTTTTTACAAGGTGACAAATATGTGGGAAAACATAGTCGTTTTTATAGTCATAGGGCTGTGTCTCATAGCAGTCGGAAGACGTTTCTACCGGCTTTTTAAAAATGCAGGCAAAGCCGATGGAGCAGTAGACTGCAGCGGAGATTGCGGCAGCTGCTGCTCTGGGAAAGGATTGAAAAAGAATTAGAGAAAGGAGAGGAATCATGGACAATATAGTATTGCGGCAAATGCAAAAAGGGCAGTCAGGCATCATTGCCTCCATCAATGCTTCGGGAGAACTCGGTCGCAGATTGATGGAAATGGGCCTTGTCCCCGGAACAAAAATAAAAATTCAGGGCCGCGCCCCTTTAAAAGATCCCGTTGCCATTCAGGTAATGGATTGTACCATCACTCTGCGAAATAACGAAGCCGACCACATTATAATCACCCCTCTGAACTGACTTTTCACACAATGGAATTACGCCTTCAGAATCTGACACGAAAAAGCTGTGAAACCCGCTCTCTGTTTTTCTAAAACCACCTTTTTAACATTACAATATACTAATGAAACAGAAATATACCATCGCTCTGGCCGGGAACCCCAATGCAGGAAAAACCACCCTTTTCAATCAGCTCACCGGCGCCAGGCAGCATGTCGGCAACTACCCGGGAATCACCGTTGACTTTAAAGAAGGACTGGCAATTCATAACGACACGGAACTGGTAATCACTGATCTTCCCGGCACCTACTCACTTACTGCCTACTCCATGGAAGAAATTGTCGCCAGGGACCACCTGACACAAAAAAAGCCGCAGGTTGTTATCAATATCGTCGATGCCTCCAATCTGCAGCGCAATCTGTACCTGACTTGCCAGCTCATTGAGCTTGGCGTGCCGATGGTTATTGCGTTGAACATGATGGATGTAGCCAAGGACAGAGGAATGGAAATACAGCCGGAAAAGCTGACCGAACTTCTGGGAATACCAGTTATACCCATAATCGCAAGATCCGGCAAAGGTATGGCGGAGTTGCTCGACACTGCCATGGAAGTAGCCCGTAAAGATCTCCGACCGGATGCTGCCTCCATCTCCTATGGTGATGATCTGGATGCGACGTTGTTGCGCTTGACAGAAAAAATCGAAGGCTCCGCCTTTCTCAGCGACACCTACCCTCCGCACTTTACAGCAATAAAATATCTTGAAAACGACGAACAGATCTTAGGACTCGGACGAGAAACCCAGCCATCTGTAGCAGATGAGCTCGAGAAAATTGTCAATCAGTTAAGCAATCATACCAAAAAAACCCTCGATGTCTATCCTGAAGCAATCCTGGCCGACCACCGCTACGGCTACATCAAATCGCTCCTCAAACAAGGAGTTATCACCCACACCTTCGACTCGGACAGGCTGTATACTTCCGACAAAATAGATAAAGTACTCACAAACCGCCTTGTTGGTCCTCTTGTCATGCTTGCCATATTATTTGGCGTCTATAAATTCACCTTTGCCTGGAGTGAATTGCCTGTTGTCTGGCTGGAAAACTTCTTTGGTCTGCTGAGCAATCTGGCAGACGCCGCACTGCCTGACGGTTTGCTGAAATCAATGGTTATTTCCGGGATCATCGATGGGGTCGGCGGAGTCCTGGGATTTGTGCCGCTTATCATGTTTATGTTTTTCTGTATAGCGATCCTGGAAGACACCGGCTATCTGGCTCGTGTTGCATATATGATGGACAGAGTTTTTCGCCTCTTCGGCCTGCACGGCTCATCGGTAATGCCGTTCATCGTATCCGGAGGAATTGCTGGAGGATGCGCCGTTCCAGGTGTCATGGCGACCAGAACACTGCGTTCCCCTAAGGAACGCATGGCTACCCTGTTAACCGTTCCTTTCATGAATTGCGGTGCCAAATTGCCGGTTTTAGCTCTCTTAATCGGGACATTTTTCAGTGAGAACAAAGCACAATATATGTTTCTTTTTACCCTTATTGCCTGGGTCGTTGCACTTTTTGCAGCAAAGCTCTTCCGGGCTACAGTACTGCAGGGAACCCCTACACCATTTGTCATGGAACTGCCGCCCTATCGCCTGCCGACTATCCGCGGCCTTCTTATCCACACCTGGGAGAGGACCTGGCAATACATCAAGAAAGCCGGAACTGTAATTTTAGGGATATCCATTCTTCTCTGGGCTCTCATGACATTTCCTGGCCTTCCAGAAGAGAGGTCGGCCCATTACGAATTCCAGCGCCAACAGGTGATGAACTCAAATGCTGCTGTGGCCGACTCAACCGAGATGCCCGAAACGGCCGAGCTGACATCCCAGAGAATAGAAGAAGCGGTAACTCTTCTTGATTTTCAGGAACAGGAAGAGGCGCTGCGATATTCAGCAGCGGGCAGGATAGGCTCCTTTCTCGAACCACTCTCATCTTTTGCAGGATTTGATTGGAGAACAAATATTGCTCTCGTGGGAGGATTTGCCGCCAAGGAGGTTATCGTTTCAACCCTCGGAACGGCCTATTCTCTTGGTGAAATTGATGCAGAAGAATCAGAATCACTCGGTGAAAAACTTAAAAATGACCCCAACTGGAACAAAACCGTTGCTATAGCTGCTCTGCTTTTTATTATGTTTTACGCGCCCTGTTTCGTTACAGTGGTCTGCATAGCTAAGGAATCTTCGTGGAAGTGGGCTATGTTTTCCGTAACTTTCAACACAGTTTTTGCCTTTATCCTGGCTGTTGCATTCTTCCAGATCGGGACACTGGCTGGTCTTTCCTGACCTGTTTCACTTAACTCGAATTCTCACCAGCCGAGGTTACCGTGAATGCGAGGCGCGAAGCAAGGCGCTATAGTACCCTATGCACCTTGCTTCGGCAACATTGCATGGAAGCGAACCAAGTGAGACTCCGGGCACGGTAAGATCGGCTGGCCTTCGGTGAACATTGTGTATGGTTTTCTAATGAAAGAATACTGCTTGAATATATTGGAACATCATCTCATTGAAGAAAATTGACACAATGTTCATGAGAAATCCGGGTTAAGGACGATACGCCCTGCAGACAATGCAGGGCGTATCAGGGGAGAAGAGGAGTGGTTGAAGGAACACTCTTATTCATACAACTTCCATGCCGGATTCCAGCTATACGGATTTTCTTCTTGAAATACGATATATTAACGAGTAAAGATATCGCCTTTCTTTCATTTTAGCCCGCCGGAACCGGTTAAAAAATCCACAGGGCATCATTCAGCATGAGTATTTTTTACCCGGTTAAACCATAAACATAGTCTCCCTTTTTCCAGAATCGGACATTTTCACCACCTTCACTAATGAGATAGTAGCGTCCATCAGAGCCGGAAAAAGAGACGTCCTTTTCCTCAATGAGATAGAGAGAAAAAATTTTACCATTGTGGCTAAACACAAGATGAATGGCCAGACAGTTGTCCCCTAGAGGACAGAGCCTTCCTCCGATAAAAACCGAATTCTCTGGAACTTCTGAACGCACTTCCGCAAAGCCTATCTTCCCACCACTCAACCTGCTGATTCCGTCGATACTGTTTATCGTCAGGACGGAAGTGTCGTGCGACCTGTGATCCGCGATCACAAAGCGTCCCATATCATCAAGCGAGAGTAGGGACGGTGAAACAAGAAAAGCGACAAAAAAGACTGTCAACAGTGCCGCAACAGCGCCTAAAACACCATACAGTCCATATTTTCTTCCGCTGGAAGGAACCCGGGTCCTCTCGAGACTGAGATCGATACTGCCGGGAAGAGCTTCCGGCATAGCAACACGCTGCATAGCTTTTCGTACCAGGGTGTCTATCTGCTCATCCATACGAAGCAGGTGCGCGCAATCCTGACAGAGAGCAGCGTGCTTCAGGGCTCTGTCTGCTTCAGAAATATCATGGATGTCTCTATTTTCCAGCCATTTGGCAAACTCGATGCAATTCATACTACCATCCTCCCCAGGCAAAAAAGCCTGCTATCGGGACTATTTTCTGCAATATCGACGTCTTTCGGGTTCGATGCAACAACTCGTTTTTCATATATTTTTTACCGCGAGACAAACGAGACATAACAGTCCCTATGGGAATATCAAGGTATTCGGAAATCTCCTGATAGGTGAACTCTTCCATATAATAGAGAATCAGGGGAGATTTGAACTTTTCCGGCAACAGCAGTAAGACTCTCTGCACCTCCTCTCGATCGATCTTCTTTTCATATATGCCCGGGAGTTCAGAAGATGTATCTGCAGCAATATTCTTCAAATAGCCATCGCCATCATCGAGAAAAGGTCTCCTCACTGCCAGACGCCTCTCCTTTAAAAAATGGCTTCTCAATATCATAAAGAGCCAGGAACGGCACTTCTCCTCCTCACGCAACTGGAAAAACTTACGATAGGCGGTGTACATTGTTTCCTGGACTAGATCCTCAGCGTCATAAGGCTTGCCCGAATATTTCAAAGCTACGTTATAGAGAAACTGCAGATGGGGGTAGGTCAGCTCCTTGAATCTCTTTTTGTCGACTCGACGAAGTTTCTGCATGGCTGGGTCCTTTATCCATACGACCGATCCGAAAAATCATGAAGAGCAGTCTGTTATCTTTTTGCGTTGTCCCTGTATTGAGGAGAGCTATTGCAGCCGGCGTATTCCCACAAAAGAGCAGAGACGCAAAATACAAGACGCTTTTGACAGACAAAAACTCAGATTTCCGTTACGAATCCACCCCGTCGTGGATCTCCAGCACCTTCTCTTCCTGGAATCACAGCATGGACACCACCAAAATAAACATCAAGATCCTGCCAGATATTAATATCGACACCAAGCTCACGAAGAGATTCTTCTGGAAAACCAGGCTCCACCTGAAGACAGTGCTCATCGAGATACATGCGTGGCGCAGATACTGCCTCCTGTAATCCTCTGCCGAAATCCACTACCTGATTGAGAACCTGGGTAATTGCCGTACGTATGCGTTTGGAACCGCCGCTGCCGATAACCAGTTCAACCGCCCCGTCACGTACCAGCATGGAAGGCGACATCATTGACGCAACCCGCTGCCCCGGAGGAGAACAATGGAACCCGTCGGGATGGAGATCGTCCTCTCCCATCATGTTGTTGAGCATCACTCCGGTTGAAGGGGCGAAATACCCAGACCCTTCACCGTTGGAACATGTCATGGCGGCACAGTTTCCTTCTTTGTCGGCTATACTTATATGAGTCGTTCCACGGGAAAAAAGCCGCAGATCAGCAACATTTCCGCCGAAATCATCGGCAGAAAAATTATTCAGATCCACACTATTCATTATTCCCTGACGCCGCAGCTGCTCCACTTCTTCCATTACGCTGAAAGTCCGCTGCAGGCAGTCTCTGCTCCCCCATCTATACGATGGTTTGGAATACGAGGCATAGCGTGAAAGCGACAGGGCTATCAAAGAACCACCTACGGAAGGAAGCGGTGCGGTGTAAAACGCTGCTCCCCGGTAATCCATCTGCAGTGGTCTGCGCTCCATCACCCTATACCCGGAAAGATCAGCAGAGGTCAACAATCCTCCCTTCTCCTCCATATCGGCTACAATGGCTGCGGCAATATCTCCTCTGTAAAAACTGTCGCCTTCATCTTTTGCCAGCAACTCAAGAAAATCAGCCATTTCACTGTTGACCAACTGCTCGCCGCATACAGCATAATTCTCTCCTGTGCCATACAGTGTTTGGCCCGCAGTACTCTGTGTCATTATCGGATAGAGTAAACGGAGAAAGGAAGACTGGAAGCTGTTCAGAGCATGGCCGCGGGCATGAAAAATTGCTGGCGCAAGGACATCCTGCAGAGGCATACGGCCAAGCCGTTTATGAATATGAAGCAGTCCTTTGGCTGTTCCCGGGACAGCAACAGAAGCCAGACCTACATGAAATACCTGGGGAGCTCCGCTGAACTGTACCGTCACCGGGAAGAAATGAGGTTGTTCGACTTTCGTGTTCCTTCCCAGCCCGGGTGTATCGACAAAAAAATCAAAAAAAAGCTCCTGTCCCTGCTTCACGCTGTGACCGAGAAGAAAACCTCCTCCCCCGAGACTGGTCAGAGTCTGCTCCACCACCGCAGAGGTGAAACCTGCCGCGGCAACTGCGTCAAAAGCGTTGCCTCCCTCTGCCAATACTGTTGCCGCAGTCTCGCTCACCAGTTGATGACCTGATGCTACAATGGCCTTATCATACCTTTTCATATCGATCCTTAAGCCACTGCCATGCAACATTGGCATACCACAGAGCACCAATATTCAGAACATCCTCATTAAAATCAAACAGTCCACTGTGAGCCACCCCGGCTCCCTGTTCAAGGGAAGCGCCAAAGCGTACCATACATCCTGGAATGCTGTTCTGATAGAAAGCAAAATCTTCGGCACCCAGACTCGCACAACCCTGACTTGTTACGGCAAGCACCCCGGGTGTTCTGGAAGCGGCAACCCTCGCAGTTTCCGCTGCCTTCTTCTCATTGATAACGGCAGGTACAGCTTCGTGGAAATCCAGGTCAGCCTCAACCCGGTGCATGACACCAATGGAGTCAACAACCCTTTTCAGCCCGGCGATGGTATTCTCACGCGTCTGACAGTCAGTTGACCTTATGGTTCCCTTCAGCAGAGCGTTCTCAGCGATAATATTCTGGGCTGTTCCGGCCTGCAGGCATCCTATGGTTATCACCGCCGCCCGATTGGGATCGGCACCTCTGGAGATAAGGTTCTGTACAGACTGCACCAGATCTGCTGCGGCCACTACCGCATCTATTGACTCGTGAGGCCGTGCCGCATGCCCCCCTCTGCCGCGCAAGCGGATCACAAAGGGGTCTGCCCAGGCACAAATTATACCGTCATCAACAGTAATTGTTCCAAGGGGAAAGTGAGTATCAATATGCCCTGCGAAAACTGCTTCAACATTTTCCAGCACACCTGCCTTGATGAGATGTTGCGCACCATTACCATGTTCTTCGGCAGGCTGAAAAATGAATTTCACCGGCCCGGGAAGCTCTTTTTCGGCCAGCAGTGCCGCTGCTCCGAGCAGCATGGCAATGTGGCCGTCATGACCGCACGCATGCATTACTCCCTGGCGGGTGGAAGCGAAAGACAGCGCGGTTTCTTCCTGAACCGGCAAAGCATCCATGTCAGCCCGCAGAGCGACTGTCTGATGACGTCCGGGAGGTCCCATGAGGGTTGAGACTACCCCGGTACCGGCCACCCCGCCTTCGAAATCTAGTCCTGTTTCTATCAGTTTATCCTGGATAAAACGCCCTGTCTCTTTCTCCAGAAAACTTAATTCCGGATGGGCATGAATATGTCTGCGTATATCCCGTATCCACCTCTTACGGGCTGCACTGATGGTAAATGGCGTTTTCTGGTAAATGTTATACATAATCTATTCAATACGGATAGAGCGAAGGCCGTTATTATCCTCGACGGCCGACCTGTCTTCCACCGGGGGTTCTTCATTTGCTATAATATCGTCTTCCGTCAGTATATCTACATCTTCATCATCAAAGGGGTCGTCCTCACGTATCGCTCTGCCCAGCGTAATGGGTTCCGCCACGGGATCGAGCGGCTGTTTGAATATTGCAATGATACCATCCTGAGTTTCAGTTACGGAGATAAGTTCCCATCCGGACTGACCATACTCATTCAAAGACTGTTCAACTTCCGCTTCATCGAGAAACGAACTGCCGAGAAATCCTTCTTTTTTTAATTCATAATGAACTGTTTTATAGCACCAGCGCATTGAGCTTTCTCCTTTTCCAGACGGATCGACAAGAAAGTTATTGAGTAGAAATCAACTCATCATCTTCAAAACTGCCTTCATATACCGCACCATTGGCCAGTGTTAATTTGCCTACCCCATTTCTTCTACCTTTGTCAAACTCCCCCTCATATACACTCCCATCGGAAGAACTGAATACCCCGACTCCGTGGGGCAGATCATTTTTAAAAGCGCCTTTATAGAGAGAGCCGTCACTGTATTCTAATTGTCCTTGCCCATTGAAGCTACCATTTCTGAACTCACCGATATATTTACTGCCGTCGGCAAAAAGATATTCTCCGTCCCCATGGAACTGATCGTCACGAAAAGTTCCGGTATACTGGCTCGAATCGGAGTATTTGAACACTCCGTTCCCTTCCTTCATGCCTAGGACGAATTCCCCATCGTAGACTCGTTTATCCCGATAGATATATTTTCGTTTTCCATGCATTGTGCCGTCCTCAACTTCTCCACTGTATACATCCCCGTTAGCAAACGAAAACGTTCCTTCTCCGCGGACAATTCCATTTTCCACTGTACCTTGATAAACAGCGCCG